>CAYUZM010000084.1:3902-12081 GCA_964449665.1 uncultured Solibacteraceae bacterium | reverse complement strand
CGCTCCACCCCTGCGGAATTGGCAAAGCGCACGGTCGCGCCGAAGTACGCCCTCGCCGCCGCTTGTCCCGCTCGGGGAGCCTCCGGGTCCACCACTTCCGCGGCTTCGATTCGCTTCCCGAGAAAACGAAGCCGCCCATCGATCTGCCGCAGCCGCCGCTTGCCGTACTGATAGTCGGCGTTCTCGCTGCGATCGCCATTACTGGCCGCCCACGCCACCACCTCCGTCACGGCCGGGCGTTCCCTCGTGAGCAGAAACCGGTGCTCCTCCTGGAGACGCTGCAGCCCGCCCGGCGTGATGTAGTTCTTTCCTTGCGCCGCCGGCTCGTCCGCTTTTGGTTTTCTCGTGAACCCTTTTCGCATCTCGTCATACCTCCCGCGCAAATCCCTCCCGCGCAAATCCAGAGCGTGCCGCCACGCTCTCTGAAAAGGTTATCCGTTGCCCGATCGATTCCGCTCGAAATCGGCACAACGCGCGGAAAGAGCTTGCTGATCGCGCCATGCCCCCAGCCCTATGTCCCGTCTTGGGAAGTTAGGAATCGCTCGTCTCTCCAGCGCCAGCGGCCACCCGGATTGAATTCCCGCCGCGAACCTGCTCGCGAGCATCATGGATGCAACGCGAATCCCGGCGGCAAAGGCGCCTCAAGGTTGATCGGTTCTCCCGTGATCGGGTGCTGGAATTTCAGATACTGGGCGTGCAGCAAATATCCGCCATCGCCGGGAAGGCCGGGGAGATTGGCAAGAGGCCGGCCGCTCAACCCGTACAAAGGATCGCCCACCAGCGGATGGCCAATCGATGCCAGATGGATTCTGATTTGATGAGGGCGGCCCGAATGCAGGCTTACCTCAAATGTTGTGCTGCCGGCGCCGCGTGCGATCACCTTCGCCAATGACTTTGACGGTTTGCCGCTCGGGTGGGCGGCCCACACGGAACCGATGCGCGGGTGCGGTACGAGACCGATCGGCGTGAGGATTTCGTACGCGTCGTGCTCGGCAACGTTTTGAGCCAGCGCCCGGTAGATCTTTTGAATTTTGGGTGTGTTCCAGTTTGCGAATAGAGGAGAGGCCGCCTGCGGTGTTTTGGTGAACAGGACGATCCCGGTGGTGGCCCGGCCCAACCGGTGGACAGGGCTTGCGTGGGGAGTTTGCTTCTGCACCAGGCGCATTAGGGTGCATTCCAGGAAGCCGCCGCCGGGGAGCGTGGGCAGCCCGCTGGGTTTGTTGACGGCCAACAGATAGGGGTCTTCAAACAGGACTTCGAAGTGCCGAGGGGCGTCCGGTTCGATCCACGGCGGACGGTTCCAGACAAGCGTGTGGCCTTGTGTGACCGGTTCGCTTCCGGTGGCGGTGACGCCGTTGAGCGTGACTTCGCCGTTGTCCAGTTTTTGTTGCCAGGCCTGTGGGCTTGAGTGGGGGTAAAGGCTTGCCAAATGGGAGAGCAGGGATTGTCCATGGTATTCGCTGCCTATGATCGTCGTGTAGGCATAGCCCCCGTTCAGCATGTAGTTTGAGTGTAAGGGATGGCATCCGCGGCGCGGCGGCCAGAAGCGTTTTGCGAACCCATCGGCGCGGGCTAGCCCAAACGCGCCACGCGTTCTTTCCCTTTCGATGAAATTGAGAAGCTGAGCTACTTCGCCCCCATCGCGCTCCCTGGCCTGCAAACGGCGAACTGGCTTCCATGGAGCGGCAGCTTTTCAAAGGCGCCGAATCCTGCATGGGGTTAGCCTTGGCAACGACGACTTGCGGTATCGCATCAACGGCGTGGGGGACGACACGTCCGTACCGGAGCCCGCGACAGGCGCCCTGGTGGGGTTGGCCATGACGCTATTATTCCTGTTTGAAACAAGCGCGCGACGCTCCTCTCCGCGCGTGGGGGCGCGGGACTCGCCGCCTTCGGACCCGCGGCAAATCGAAAGTTGACGCCCAAACGGCCTTCGGCGATAGCCGCCCCCTTCTTCCTTCGACACGCGCCGAACGATAAACTGGTACCGGTCAAGCCGTCGACGTATCGATTCCTCGTGCGGACTCAAGTCCTCAGCCGCGTCGATCAGCGGCACAAACTGTCTGATCGAGACCGGCTTGATGGGACGATTCGATGGCCCCGGCACGACCTCTCGCACGCCTGATGCGCTGAAACCCAAGTGACGGCAGCCCCGCGCCCGCTCCTACAAGCTCCCCTCTGCTCCTCCGCCTCCCTCCGAACCTCCGTCCGCGCCCCCGCCCGCAAACTGAACCGCCAGCGCCTGCTTGATCTGAAAATACCGCAGCAGAAACGAGCTCTCATTCAACCGCTTCCGCCGCAGCCAGCCCGTCACTTCGTCGTTACACTTGCTCGTATTGCACGGCAAGCACGCCGGAACAATATTCTCCAACGTGTACCGCCCGCCCCGTGACAACGCCAGCACGCAGTCGCGCTGCAACGGCTTGCCCACCGCGCCGCAGTACGCACAACCGCCCCAAGCGTCCTTGAGCGCGGTCCATTGCTCGGCGCTCAGGTCGTGCTCCACGCGTTCCATGCGGCGCTTCCGCCGCTTGGCCGCACGCGCCCGCCGGCTCCGGCTGTTCGTCATCCCTTCAGCATAATGCCCGCCCACGCCGGTAACGGCACACGCGCCTCATTTCTTCCCAACTCCCTCAACCACTTCCACGCCCCCGCGCGTCGAATCCAAACGCCCCGCATGTTACCGTCGGCCCAGCAGGCCGTATGCATGTTCCCAATCACGCTTCCCTTATCACTCGCCGCCAAAACTTTACACTTTTGCACCCGCACTTTACACCGCTTAACAGCCAACCCTCCACAACAAAAGCACTTCCCCAAAACTGTAAACGTCAACCGCCAACAAAAAACTCTTTACACCATGTCCCGGTTCGAGGCCCAGTCCACGCGCCACGCCCACCCGGCCTTTCTGATCGGCGTGAATCGGCGTCCATCGGTGGCCAACCTCTTCATTCCGTCCTGCTACGATATCAGCCATGAATCGCCGCACTCTGCTTCGTACCGCAGCCCTCGCCCCCGCCGCCGGATCGTTGATTCCCGCATCCGCCGCGCCCTACAACTACCACCTCCGCTACGCCCCCCGCATGGGCTTTCTCAACGCTCCCATCCCCGACCAACTCCAAGCCTATGCCGACGCCGGTTTCAAAGCCTTCGAATACAATGGCCTGCCCCGCCACACCGACGCCGAAATCGCCTCCTACCGCAAAAAGATGGACTCCCTCGGCATGAGCATGGGTGTCTTCGTCGTCAACTCCGGCGGCTGGAAAGCCTCGGCCACCGTCGACAAGCAATACCATCCCAAGTTCTTTGAAGACGTGAAGCGCGCCGTCGAGATCCACAACATCATCGGCAACGAATGCGCCACCGTCACCAGCGGCGTCGCAGTCCCGCAGCTCACCTTCACCGAACAAACCGCCAACTGCGTCGAAGCCTTCAAACGCGCCGCCGAAATGGTCGAGAAAACCAAGATGGTGCTCGTCCTCGAGCCCCTCAACATCCGCGTCGATCACGCCGGCTACTTCGTTGTCTTCAGCGACCACGGCGCCGAAATCGTCGAGCGCGTCAACCACCCCAACTTCCGGCTTCTCTTCGACATGTACCATCAACAAATCTCCGAAGGGAACCTCATCAACCACCTCACCAAGCATTGGGACAAAATCGGCTACTTCCAGGTCGGCGACGTCCCCGGCCGCCGCGAACCCGGCACCGGCGAAGTGAATTGGTCAAACGTCTTCAAAGCCATCCACGCCAAAGGCTACAAAGGCATCCTCGGCATGGAACACGGCCTCTCCGGCGGCGTCGGCCCCGCTGGTATGCAGAAATGTTTCGACGCCTACCGCAAAGCCGATCAATGGAGCTAACCACCTAATCACATGGGAGCCAAGAAGCGCTGGTGCCCTGCCGCGCGCGAGCCGATCACCTCGCAACAATGCGGCGAAGGACGCGAAGACCGCTACCTCTGCCCGCTCGATTGCGAATTCCTCGCCGAAGCGCGCCGGCACGAAAAAATGCCCGACGTGAACCCGGACGAGTTTCCCAATCGCGACATTCGCGTCACCGAAGAGTTCCTCCGCCGCAACGAACCGCTGCTGCTCTTTTCCGCCCGCACCCTCCTCGCCGCCGCCATCGAAGGCGATGCCACCGACGCCGACGTCCGCGAAGCCCTCATCGCTCTCATCAAAACCTACCGCACCCTCGAAAGCGGGCTCATCTACGACTCCCGGCCCGCCAACCCCTACGCCGCCGCCATCTATACCCGCATGCGCGAAGGCGTCCAACGCCTGGCCGATGAGATCCAGCAGCAAACCGGCCTCCATAACCTCCGCGACGCCGACATGCTCGGCATCTTCGTCTTCCTCGAAGACCTCGCCATCCAGCACGACAACCAGCGCCCCCGCGGCCGCCGCTTTCTCGATTTTCTTCGCCTTTATTTCCCCGCCGCCCCGCCTACAGGCCCGGCAAATCCTCCCGATTCCCCCCTTCTCACCGGACTTTGAGTGTGATAAGTATTCCCACACTTAACGTGCATTCCATTCGTGGAATGCCATTCACGGAACGTAAGGAATACGGGAATGCAGACACTGGATCAAATTCTGGCTGACCGGCCTACGTACTCGGTCGAAACGGGTCAACGAGTCTCCGAAGTGGTCGAAACCATGGCTGCGCTGAACGTGGGTGCCATCCTCGTTCTCGAACGCGGCGAACTGCGCGGACTGTTCAGCGAGCGCGATCTGATGACCAGGGTCGTCGTACCCGGACGCGACATCAACACCACCCTCATTGACGAGGTCATGACGCGCGAACTCGCCACCGTCGAACCCTCGGCCACCACCGACGCCGCCATGGCGAAAATGGAGCACATCGGCTGCCGCCACCTGCCCGTGCTCGGCGGCAGAAAGGTGTTGGGTATGGTTTCCATGCGCGACTTGATGCGCCTTGAACTCGAGGAAAAGACGAGCGAACTCGAGCATATGCGAAGCTATATTCAGAGCACTTGCTGAGTACGAACAACCATCCGGGCATCGTTATTTTTGCGCATGGGTCGAGCGTCGAAACCGCCAATGAGGCGGTGCGCCGCGTGGCCGCCGGCTTCGCCCATCAAGGCGGCTACACGCACGTCGAGCCCGCCTTCCTCGAAAAGGGAACCCCCGATCTCGCCGGCGCCGTGCGCCTGCTCGCCGCGCGCGGCGTCCGCGATGTCCACGTGCTGCCTTACTTCCTGACACTCGGCATCCATCTCCAGCGCGACCTCCCCGCCATGGTCGCCGCCGTCGAAGCTGAACTGCCCGGCGTGACGGTCACCGTCGCGCCCCCGCTCGACGGCCATCCCGCGATGATCACGGCTCTGCTCGATCGTGCCCGCCACGCGCTCCCGGAACGGAACGGCGCGGCATGACAGCCGTCCTTCTCGAAACCCGCGAACTCGCCCCCGATGTCCGCCACTTCGTCTTCGCAATCGAAGGCGTCGAGCGCTTTGACTTCACCCCCGGCCAGTTCGTCTCCCTCCACGCCGAACTGGCGGGCAAGCCGATCACCCGCGCCTATTCGCTCGCCGCGCCGCCCGATGGCAACCGCATCGAACTCTGCCTGAACCGCGTCGCCGGCGGCCACTTCTCGCCGCACCTGTTCGCCCTCGCCCCCGGCGATGCCGTCGAGTGCACCGGTCCCTTCGGCTACTTCGTCCCCAAACCGGTGGTGCGCGCCACCGTCCTGGTCGCCACCGGCACCGGCGTCGCCCCGTTCCGCGCCATGCTGCCCTCACTGCTCGCGGCCGCCGCCGCGCCAGCCGCTCCAGCCCCCCCATCTGCTCCACCCCCTCCAGCTACGCCATCCGCCCCGCCCCGCCCATCCGCTCCCGGCGCCCCCCCCATCACCCTCATCTTCGGCACCCGCCACGAAGAGTCGATTCTCTACCGCCAGGAATGGGAGAATTGGGAGAAGCGCCATGCCAACTTCCGCTTCTGGCCCACTCTCAGCCGTGCGGGCGACGAGTGGACCGGCCGAAGAGGGTATGTGCAGGCAAGCCTCGCCGAAGCCCTCGGTGGAAGCGTGGATGCCGACGTGTTCGTGTGCGGACTGCGTGCGATGGTGGATGAGGTCAGGACTCTGGCAAAGTCCCTCGGCCTCGATCGCAAGCAGATCGTCTATGAGAAGTACGACTGAGCCGCGACCATAAGGGAGCGGTTCTTTCGGAATACCTGCTGGCCAAGGTGCTGGGGCCTGGGCCATGCAAAGGAGCTGGGATGCGCAAAGCGTTGCCCCTTGGCGCGGGCATGTTGCTGATTTTCGTAACGGTCGTCGGGATTCTCGTGCGCGTGATCCCCGGACCACACAAGGAGACCGATTACCTCGTCATCGGCACGCTGGCAACCTTCGCCTCGCTCGTGCTGCTCTTCGTCGTTCTAGTCACCACTGTGTTCAAAGACCCTGCCGCTCTGTTCAAGCGAAAGAAGAGTTGAACGCCGGCTCCACACGGTCACCAGCACCACGCCAATCAGCATCAGCGATACGCACAGACCCGTCCACATCCCCGCTGCGTACCACCCGCGTGAAAACGCCAGCCAGTAGCCCAGCGGCAATCCGACGATCCAATAGCTCACCATGTGTGTGATCGCCGCCGTCCGCGTATCGCCCAATCCCCGCAACGCGCCCGTCGCCACGCCCTGCAGCCCATCGAAGAACTGAAACAGCGCCGCGATCCACAACAGCCCAACCATCGTCTCAATCACCACGCCGTCGCTTGTGTAGGCGCGCCCAATCAGGCGCGGAAACACCACGAACACCAGCCCCCCGCACGCCATGAACGTCCCACCCAGCGCGATCGCCGTCCATCCTGCGCGCCTTGCACCCTGCGCGTCGCCGCGGCCCATTGCATGCCCCACACGAACCGCCGCCGCCGACCCCAGCCCCAGCGGCACCATGAACGTCATGCTCGCCGTGTTGAGCGCAATCTGGTGCGCCGCGATGTACTGCGGTGGGAACCGCCCGATCAGCGCGCCCACCAACGCGAACACGCCCACCTCCAGCGTCATCTGCGCCGACGCCGGAAGCCCCAGGTTCCATAGCTTGCGCATCCGTGTCCAATCGAGCGCCAAGGCGGCGCGGCGCAGTCCGGCATCGTGCCGCCTGTCCCACCACAGCGCATAGCCCGCCAGCACCACCAGCATGTACAGGCGCGAAATCGTCGTCGCCCATCCCGCGCCCGCCGCGCCCATCGCCGGCATGCCCCACTTCCCGAAGATCAGCGCGTAGTTGACGATCGCGTTCACGATATTGGCCGTCACCAGCGTGATCGTCACCGTCGCCGTCATGTGCATGCCCTGCAAATAACGCCGCAGCGCCGTGAAGAACAGCAGCGGCGGCAGACTCCACGCAATCGCATCCAGATAAGGAGCCGCCTCCGCCAGCACCGCCGGTTGCACTTCCAACCAGTGCAGAGGATAGATGGCGACGAACACCACCGCCACCAGCGGCACGCTCGCCAGCCCCGCCAGCCATAGCCCGCTGATGAGCGAATGATGGCAATCGTCCATGCGCCCCGCGCCGAACGCCTGCGACACCAGCGTGTCCAGCCCCAGCAATAGGCCCATCGCGAATACCGCGATCGTGTAGAAAAAGGAGGAACCGATCGCCACCCCGCCCAGCGCCTCTTTGCCCAGGTGGCCCACCATCATCGTGTCCACCACGCCCATCGTCATCCAGCCCAACTCGCCCACCACAATGGGCACGGCCAGCCGGATCAAAGGCGGGAGTTCCTGCCGCAACTCGCGCCAGTGAAGCATTCCTTCAGGTTAACGTGGCGGGCTATTGCTTCCGCGCAATGGGCACCTGTGCCAGCCGGAATCGCACCCCGAGTGTCTGCTCCACGCCGTCCACCTTCGGCGATTCGCCATTGAACGGCAGGTTGATCTTCGAGATCGCCTCCAGCGCCTTCTCGTCCAACCCGTGGCCCAGCCCTCGCAACACACGCGCATTACGCGGCTTGCCGCGCTCGTCCAGCGTGAAGGCAACCTCCACAACGCCTTCAATGCGCCTGCGCGCGCCCTCTCCGCTGTACTCCCCCATCAGCGCCGCCGCCGTAAACACCTCGGGCTTCGTCTCGTTCGTGAGCGAGTGAAGCGTCATCGCGTCCAACGTCCGCCGTCCCCAGGCGAGCCGCAGCGTCGCCCGGCCCGATTATACC
>CAYUZM010000084.1:0-3892 GCA_964449665.1 uncultured Solibacteraceae bacterium | reverse complement strand
ATGCCTGCACCACCGCCACCGCTTCCTTGCCCCAAACCTTATCCGACGCCTCCTCCACCACGAAGTTCCCCAGCAGCCCTTGCGCGCTGATGTCGAACGAAACCGTCGCCATGCCATGCCGCCCCATCGCGTGCACCAGGCCGGCCTGTTCATACGCGTCGGCCGAAATGCCCGCTCCCGTCGGATAGCTGGTGGAAAGAAACGTCGCGCGCTCCGCGCCATCTGGTGTCTCAAACTTCGCGCCGAGTAAGTGCCACCGCGAACTCTTCGACGGCATCACGAACGGAACCGGAATGTTCGCCGGCATCGGCGCCGCCGCCGCGGAGGCCACTGCCGGCTTCAACCGCCACATCCGCACCGCCTCCATCGCTCTCTCGTCCAGTCCAAGCCCCAGCGACCGCGCGATGCGCAGGTCGTGCGCATACCCATCGGCGCCCACCATCGCCGATACCATCACAATGCCTTCCAGCTCGGCGCGCAGAGCCTCTTCCGAGTAAGTGGGAACCGTAGTCTCAACAAGCGTGGGTGTCTGTGCCGTCATCGCCACGGCGAACACAAGGAGGGAAAGCGGACCGGCCAGTAACTTCATAGGCAACATCCGAGATGTCGCGAGTATATCGCGCGCGCGCAAGCGTGGGAAGCCAAATGTTTCGGTGGCCTCATCGACTTGCTGCGGCTGAAAGGCGCCAACTGCCCAGAGATCGAATTGATCACGAACTGCATAGGCGGGGTCAAGTCTTATCGCTGACCAGGCCCGACCACTTTTCGCAATCGACTGAAGTGCTCGCTTCCATCGAGCGGGACGAGAGCCTTTACATGTCGCCGTATAGTTGCCCCAGGGGGGAGTGGACCTCGGAATTCGGCCACGCCAATGGTATCGGACCCAAACCACCGTCGCAAGCGGCTCTTCCGAGTACCGTCTGGCTAAGGTTGGCTACCGCCGCTTGTCTCGTTCAAGATTAACGTCGGAACCGGTCCGCAGGAGACGCTCGGAAAACCGACGCCTCTGTCGAAACAGCAGTAGCCCGATTCCCGCCACGCAGAGCGCGAATGTGGAGGGCTCGGGGACCCATTGGACATTGTAGATATCGTGAGAATGGTAGGCCGCTACCGAGGCTGTTCCATTTTCGTTCAGAAACAAATTTACATTTGCGCCGGAGTAGACATCCGCAATCTTGTTCAAACCAGCAGCAACCGGCACCACAACGGTACCGAGGTGCTGTCCATCCACAACGTTTTGAAATGTTACAAACCCCTCGTACGGCGCGTTCACGAACACCTTCAGGCTAACGTAGGCGCTACCGAACATAGAAATCGTGAACGGCGCCACTCCTTGGCACGTCTCGTCGTAGCAAGTGATGAACGCGTAGCCTGTTGCGTCGGCTTGGGATGTCACGTAGCCTAGGCCCAAGCTTGCCGATGAGTTCGCCCAGACGTCGCCATTGCCGTCCCACGGATAACTTAGAAAGTTGTCGTTGCCGCCGTCTCCCGCGCCGCAAGCCGACTTTCCAGCGCAGCTATGGCTATGCACGGTTGTCCCCGACCAATCGCCATAATCTAACGCCTCTGACCCCGGGCCAAAGCTCGGCATCAGCAGAGCGGCCTGTGCCATCTGCGCGCAAAGTAACAATAACAGCAGCTTTCCCATACCCGCCTCGCTTTCTCAATTGATCGACCGGGACGTTATCTGACTTTAGAAACTAGCACGCGACAGCGCCACGGAGACGGAGGGAAATGTTTGTGTTGGGAAGTGAACAGACTCTGCCAGCGATAGCGCGATTAGCGCTTCGACCTACGAGAACCACGATAGCGTGATGTGCTCGGCGAGAGCCGAAATGGCGGCGCATCGGCTACACGCAGTTCCTGCCGGGAATGATCGAAAAGCATCCTGCAGGTCCGCCGACTTCGTGTCCGCCAAGTATTTCATCGGGCCTCTTGCCATCGCAATGGGCAAGTATTTTGAGCCCTTGCCGCCTATGGGAGCAATCACATCGCTGCGTTCAACTCGTCCCCGTGAACCCGATGGCGTGAACCCTGTGGCTTGCCACCCGCCATCGCATCTGATAAACCCTATGGCCGAGGAAAATCCATGTTTCGATTCACTGCTGCCGCTCTCGCACTCTCCTTGCTCCTGCTCGCCGGCTGTGGTGGCGGCGGCCCCGCCCCCATCAAACCCGGCACCAACGCCTTTTACTGGCAGGCCGCCAACGAGAACTTCGCCAAAGGCGACTATCTCAAAACCTCCGACCAGCTCGAGCGCGTCATGCGCACGCCTAACGATTTCACGCCCAAAGCCCGCGCCTGGCGCATGGCCCTTCTCGTCGGTCTCATGAACGGCTACCGCGAACTCGCCGACCAGTACGAACTCGGCGGCCGCGCCAACAAGGCCAACCCCGGCACCTTCCGCAAACTCACCTCAAACTATCGCGGCATGGCCTCGCGTTCCGCCGTCGCGCTCGCCCAGGCCTATGAGGACTTCCAAAAAGACCAGCCGCAAGGCGATGTCCAGATCGCCTTCGCCTATCCCGGCCGCGGCACCATGGGCATGCCGCCGAGCGCCGCCAAAGTCGCCGCCGGCAACGTGCCTACCGAAAGCGACATCGCCACCGTCGAATCCGCCATGCTACAGCGCGCCGTCCTGCGCGCCGTCTGCGATGTCATCGGCGCCCCCGGCGACTCATCGAAGGCGCAGGAGTTGATGAAGACCATCCCCATGCAGGCCCCGCGCCCGGCCTTCGAGCTCGCCATGGCCAAGGCCTTCTACGATGCCTCCAACATTTTCAATCCGTTCAAAGGCTCCGAGCCCGTCCGCCAGCGCGTGATGCTCGACAACGCCGCCAAGGCTCTCAAGAACGGCCCCGGCGACAAGGACGAATCCTCCAAGGAACTCTCGAAAAAGATCGCCAACGACACCAAGGCCGTCAACGACATCCTGAAGAAGTCGGGCCGCAGCTAAGCCGCACCGCCCGGCGTTCGCGGCCCGAAGCACCCGCGCCCACAGCCACTGCGATATCCTGTGCACCGGCCATGGACTTCTCCTACTCGGCGCGCACAAACGACCTCCTCGCGAAGCTCAACCGCTTCTACAGCGAACACATTTACCCGAACGAGGCCGAATGGTCGCGCCAGGTCAGCACCGGCGAGCGCTGGAAAGTGCTGCCGCTCGTCGAATCGTTCAAGGAAAAGGCCCGTGGCGAAGGCCTGTGGAACCTCTTCCTTCCCGAATCGCGCCACGGCGCGGGCCTGACCAACCTCGAATACGCGCCGCTGTGTGAAGTGATGGGCCGCGTCTCCTGGTCGCCTGAAGTCTTCAACTGCTCCGCGCCCGACACCGGCAACATGGAGGTGCTCGAACGCTACGGCACGCCCGAGTTGCAGGAGCTGTATCTGAAGCCCCTGCTCGAAGGCCGCCTGCGCTCCTGCTTCGCGATGACCGAGCCCACCGTCGCCAGCTCGGACGCTACCAACTTCCAAGCCAGCATCGTGCGCGAAGGCGATTCCTATGTGCTGAACGGCCGCAAATGGTGGTCCACCGGCGCGGGCCATCCCAACTGCAAGGTCTGCATCTTCATGGGCAAGACGGACCCCACGGCCGAGCGCCACAAACAGCAGTCGATGATCGTCCTTCCCTTCGATGCGCCCGGCATCACCGTGGAGCGCACCCTTCACGTCTTCGGCTACGACGACGCGCCGCACGGCCACGCCGAAGTGAATTTCGAAAACGTGCGCGTGCCCGCGTCGCACCTGCTGCTCGGCGAAGGCCGCGGCTTCGAGATCGCGCAAGGCCGGCTCGGCCCCGGCCGCATCCACCACTGCATGCGGCTGGTCGGCTGCCCGCCGCGTTCGCTCGAGCTGGAGTGCCGCCGCCCCCCGCTGCGCCCCCCCCGTGCCC
>CAYUZM010000083.1:0-12106 GCA_964449665.1 uncultured Solibacteraceae bacterium | reverse complement strand
GAGAGTCGTCCCGCCGGAACTTCCGCGATTCAACCTTGGGACAACAACCGAGGTTCTCATCGAGTCGCGCAACGGAGAAAAGCGAACGATTAACGTCATAATGCCACCACCCACGGACAAGGGACGGCCCCCGCTGTCCGAGGTAAGGGCGGTCCATTCCCGGAAGCTCTCGGAGGATATCGGCTATGTCCGCGTGGCCTACTTCCCTGGAAGCGCGGGGGATCGATTCGCGCGCGCGTATGAGCAAGCTCTAGCCGCACTCGGTCCTTGCAAGGGTCTTATCATTGACCTCCGCGGCAATGTGGGGGGTGGGTTGGGATCGCTACGAGTCATGAGTTCCCTTTGCCCAGATCGCCGGCCCATCGGATTCAACGTAAGCCGGAAGGTCGCCGAACAGGGCTATAGAAAGGACCGCCTCGCCTGTATCGACCGTATTCCCACGACGAAGCTGGGGCTCCTCGCGATGTTCCTCAAGTTCAAGCTTCTCCACCGCGACCGCTCAATTGCGCTATTCACCGAAGGGCTCGGCCCGCGCTCATTCCACGGTCGAATTGCGATCCTTGTGAACGAGCACACCAAAAGCGCAGCTGAGATGATTACCGATTTCGCTGCCACGCATCAATTGGCGACTATCGTTGGCACGCGCACGGCCGGCGAGGTTCTCGGAGCCGTCAACTTCCTGGTTGGCGAAGGCCATCGCCTGCGCATTCCTGTCGGCGGGTGGATGAGCTGGGACGAACGACTATTAGAGGCCAAAGGCGTCTGCCCAGCAGTTGACGCCCAGCCGGATATCAGGAGTCTACGCGCGGGCCGCGATGTGCCCCTAGATTCCGCCGTAAGTGTCATCACGACAGTTGACGCGCACAATCTTCCTCGCAAATGCTAGTCCTATAGTCGGCTTCCATCCTGTTTTTGGGCGCTAGCCACGCGCAGAAAAGGGATGCGTCGAGCGCATTCCCTTTTCGTTTCGCGCGGATGCCAAGGCCAGAATCAGCCGTAAACGGAGTGCGTCTCCAGCTGAACCAAGATTTTCCAAACGCTTAATGTTGTAGCGGCTATTTGCTGCTCAGCGCCGTCCAACCAGGAATTCCATTGGCCTCGATCCATGCGAAGGAGAGAAACTGACTCCCTTGCGTGCCTCCCATGTACCAAGCCGCCACCTTGCGCGTACTGTCCTCCTGCCAGATCAAATCCGGCTTGGCGTTGCCATCCAGATCGGCTAAGCCCACGACCTTCCATCCCGGCGTGTTTGAATTCTGCAGCCAAGCGAAGGACTGATACTGTGCTCCGCTCGCCCCTCCCATGTACCACGCCACCACCTGCCTCGTCGTATCGTTCTGCCAGATCAAATCTAGCTTGCCGTTCCCATCCAGATCGCCCATTCCCACGACCTTCCACCCCGGCGTGCCTGTACCCTCCAGCCATGCGAACGACTGAAACACACTCCCCTGCATTCCCCCCATAAACCACACTGCCACTTTCCTGGTTGCATCCTCCTGCCAGATCAGGTCCGGCTTCCCATTTCCGTCCAGATCTGCGGCACTGACCAAACTCCAACCCGGCATATTGGAGCTTTGCAGCCAAGCGAACGACTGATACTGCTCTCCCTTCGCTCCCCCCATGTACCACGCCACCACCTGCCTCGTCGCATCGTTCTGCCAAATGAGGTCCGGCTTGCCATTACCGTCCAAATCGGCCATCGACACTACCGACCAACCCGTCACGCCGGGGTTGGCCAGCCATCCGAAGGACTGAAACTGGTTCCCCTGCGCCCCGCCCATGTACCACACGCCCACTTGCCTCGTCGAGTCGTTCTGCCAGAGCACGTCTGTCTTCCCGTTGCCGTCGAAGTCGCCACGAGTTTGTAGACCTGGCAAGGCGGCATCTTGTGCAAGCGTCACGATTTGCTCGGCCACCGAAATTGGCACTGATCTGGGAGTCGAATTCGAATTCGGATCAACAGTAATTGCTGCGGCACCAGGGCCTGAACCGGATGCAATTGAGTGAGCCCAGCTTGGCAACCCCACTACGCTCCAGGGACAAGACTGGGTTGTGTTCACGAAGGCTGACACCGTTCCACCAGTAGCGGGCACTTGCAGCACAGTAGGTGACACTACATAAGTACAAACGGGAGAATTTGCAATTCTAGACAGACCTACATACTCCAACTCGTCCGCAATCAAGTCGAAGCGTTCAGTGGGCTGGCCCTGCGCAACCTTTGTAAGAATGGCTCTTAAAGACTCATGAAGAGCAGAAATGCGGTCTTCGGCCACTACGGTGAAGTCAACCTTTTTCGTTATGTCAGGAATAGGCTCGGAAGATGCCTTGGCGTACAACGTTGCGATATCCTCCTCACCCAGAATAGATTGATTGCCAGATACAAGAGCCCTCACATAGTCGTTCTCTTCCATCGTCCTAGGTAACAGCAACGAAGTGTAAGCTAAGATCAACGCCTTGATCCCATTTACTTGCTTAAGTGATCCATTGGCGGGTCCCGCTGCGGTCAACTCAGAATACGTCTGGCCGTAAATGCCATGTTGGTGGGCGCGCAGAACATTCTCAACTTGACCAACCAGTGTGGACAACGTGGCCACCGCAGCCTGCTCATTGGTCGTCAAATTTGGCGCGACGGCATTGAGAGCCGGCTCGAAGATCCCTTGCCAATCGGATTGTACAATAGATACGGCCGAGTTCTGCTGATGTCCGGGACCCTGCTGCATGCAATTTAGGAAAGCCCAAGACTCTTTGGTATACGATTTGGAAGGCGTAACCTGTCCTCGCCAGATGACTACTCCAGCGAATCGAAACTCTAAGGCCACTGATATTCTAGCAACAATATCTCGACGATACCCTCCAAAATTTCCGCAAATTGCAAACGATGCGGCTCCGAATTGAGTATCAACAGTCTGTTCGCCAGCCCACGCGAGCACCGTAACACATGCGGTGGCCTGTCCAAACCCGAGCACTTGGCCAACCGCATCGAGAGTGGGGATCTTGGACTTAAGACTGTCTCCTAGACTCACCGCTACTGGGCCACACGTCGTGAGGCTCGGGCGCCACGGCGTAGTCTGAGCTAATGCTCCTGCCCACAAGTTAAGTGTCAGGCGGCCCGCAGGATCAATAACTGAGTTCGATGGATTGGTGATATAGTTCTGTTCGATCAGAGTGACGTTATTGCGCAACGATGATACTTTGCTGCGGTACTTGGAAATGAGGGCATCAAAAAGCGGAGAAGGTGTAGTCGCACCAGCACCAGCCGTCGGCCCGCTAGCCACGGCGTTTTGAACGGCATAACCTAGCTGCTCCATGCCTTCTAGATCAGTTGGCGAAACGTTGGCCCCGTACTGCGGCCACTCCCTCAAAAGTTGCCGGTAGGCTTGCGTCCCCAGCACCCACTCATAGGGATTCGGCAACACTGTCGCTGATAGTGGCGCCAGCCCGAGGTTCGCGGCTGGGAATTGTGCAAGCCAGTTTATGTTCACCGACAACGGAAAATTGAATATGTTGTCCGCAATGCCGGCATCGGAGAAATCTGTTCTACCCGTTCCCGCCCAGAGATCCCGCAATGACGTCGATGTCACCCACGAGGAAAAGAATGAAGCGCAGCGGATAAATTCGGTTGCTGGCATGTCACCGAGTCCAAAGCGCCTGTAATTCAGGCAGGCGCTTACATTCTGCGCAAACTGATCCTTCTGTATGTCCTGCAACCACCTACCAAAGTACTGTTCAAGCCGATTCAATCTTGCTTGAATCGAGATCAACTCGGTCCGGATAGTATTAAGGTCACCGATGATTATGCGCTGGTTGTAGTCGATCTGCCCGAATCGATTATGCAGTGTCTCCAGAATGGCATTCAGAGCGCCGTCGATCCGATCGAACCGATCATGCATCTCCATCCGAAGTCCCTCAATCTGCTGACTCAGCCTCTGAATTTGTTCCAGAATGATCTGGTCGGCCGTTGGGCCGCTGTCGCCGAACATTGAGAAGATCTGAAAACCAATTCCCACCAAGCCGCTGGCGAAGTCGAAAGATGAGCTGGTAAGTTTCAGTTTGTCTTTGATACTGGCTGCGGTACCTAACGCCTTGAATTCTCTTACTGCAGCCAGATAGCTGCTAACGGCCGCTTCCGTGGCCACCGTAGCATGCTTAATGGTTTCCACTTGTCCGGCCAACTTCGGATTGACTAGGCCTATCAACTGAACTGAAAAGTCTACAGCTTTGAGCACCACCTCCTTCTGCGCTGCTCGAGTTTGTAGTCTGAGAACTTCGGCTTGTGTTTTCGCGGGATCTGGAACAGGACCGTAGACTACGGCCTGGAATCCGCCATTTACTTGCGGATCACTTTCCACCTTTAGCGCTTGGCGATCAGGGATAATCGCATTGTTGGTCAAATTGAGACACTCATTGGCAGCGCTATTGGCCTGCGCTTGCGAATCGAATCGAAGGAATCCATCCGCTGAGACGCGGAGCGATTGCGGAATAATGTCTGGCCGCTGAGTAGCGAGAAGGTTAAACGGAATCACCGGATCTAATCCCTGCGGCCTTCCCATCTGTTGCACTAGTTCCTCCACCGCTTGACAGGAGTTGGGCGATTGATCGCATTTGCCGAACATCGTGAACAAGATTTTGTTCAGATTCTCGGACGCCTGTTTTTGATAGTTAGCGATCAAATCCTTGTTTCGGATTGCTTTCGTGGGATTGAACTGATGGGAGTAAATGGACGCGGCCGTCGCAATGGTCGATGCAGCCGCATTGGTGATGACTTGAATTCCGGCGGCATCGCTAACGCCCGCTGCTTTGGCCAAAGCTAATCCTAGTTTTGAACCAGAAAACAGCATATTAGCTTTCCAGACGACTAGTGACGCCTCTGTTTCGGTCAGCAACGTCGGTCGATCGAGGAATTCGTCATGAAAATAGTTGTCGATGCGTTCGCGCTGAATTCGGTAGTACGTGGGCGTTCGATTCGCTCCACTCTTAATGTCACTGTCGATCATGTTGGAAAGCTGCATGGCCGTATAGAAGCCGGACAGTTGCTCAGATGTGAATCCGCCGGTCTGCCTGAACTGAGCATTGAGGATCGCAACCTGTGCGGCCCGCCGGGCCTGTATCTCAGGAACGACGTTTTGGGCGCTGCCGAGCGGTCCAAGAAATAGCATGGCAAGTATGACGGAAGAGCCCTGAACTGCGAATTTGACAACCCTCTTAAATTTCATGATTATTACCGTATACAAATCCACTATCGGAAACAACGAGCGTTTTGGGGCAGCGCCTATCGCGCCGCCAGCGCCCGCCAGCCAGGAATCCCATTAGCCTCCAACCAAGCGAAGGAAAGAAACTGATTCCCTTGCGCGCCGCCCATGTACCAGGCCGCCACCTTGCGCGTACTGTCCTCCTGCCAGATCAAATCCGGCTTGGCGTTGCCGTCCAGATCGGCTAGGCCCACTATTTTCCACCCCGGCGTGTTCGAACTCTGCAGCCAGGAGAAGGACTGGTACTGCGCTCCGCTCGCCCCTCCCATGTACCACGCCACCACCTGCCTCGTTGTATCGTTCTGCCAGATCAAATCTGGCTTGCCGTTCCCATCCAGATCGCCCATTCCCACCACCTTCCACCCCGGCGTGCCTGCACCCTCCAGCCATGCGAACGACTGAAACACACTCCCCTGCGTTCCCCCCATGTACCAGACACCCACTTGCCGGGTGGCGTTGTTTTGCCAGATCAGGTCAGGTTTGCCGTTGCCATCGAGGTCTGCGGCACTCACGACGCTCCAGCCGGGTGAGTTGGAACTCTGCAACCAAGCGAAGGACAGATACTGGTCTCCCTTGGCGCCTCCCATGTACCAAACAACCACTTGGCGCGTGGTGTCATTCTGCCAGATCAGGTCGGGTTGTCCGTTCCCATCCAAGTCTGCCAGCGCTACAACGCTCCACCCGGGAACTCCAGAACCCGCAAGCCAACCAAACCCTTGATACGTGGCCCCTTGGGCACCACTCATGTACCAGACGCCCACCTGACGTGTCGAGTCGTTCTGCCAGATTAGGTCCGGTTTGCCGTTGCCGTCGAAGTCGCCGAGAGGTGGACTGCTCGGGATCGATGGCTGTGTGGTGAAAGACCATGTGGACGAAGACTTGTTCGCGCCCGAGTTCTTCGCGACAACGCGCCAATAGTAGCTCGCGTTCGCTGAAAGAATTCCCGGATTGAACGCTGTTGATGCCGTATTGCCCGCAAAGGGCGGATCCACCGAGGTTCCGAAGTACACATCGTATGTGGCGGCGAGTACGGCGCTGTCCCATTGAAGGGTTGTTGTAAGTGGAACATTTGCCGCTCCAGAACTAGGCGAAGGATTGGAAGGCGCTCCCGGTTGAGTGGTGCCAATAAAATGCGCTTGGTTCGGACCCGTCAATGTCGGGAAGGACTGGCTGGCCGGTGAGAATGAGAACCCCGATTTTGAGGCAATGAGAGTGAACGGTCCCAAACCGGCTAAAGAAGCGAATGAATAGTCGCCCGCAGGCGTCGTACTGGTCGTGAGTGTCAGCGTCCCATTGAGGATCAAGTTCACGTTTCCGATCCCAAAGCCGTCACTATCCCGCACTCGGCCGCTGAGGCTGGCTGTCGTGCGGGTCACCTCAGCATAGTTGGCCGCCTGTTGGTAGAGATCGGCAGGCAACGAACCTCCGCCGAACGCAATGGGCGGACTATAAGTCTTTGGAACGAGGAACGCGATGATCTTCGTCGCAAACTGGTCGTTACCGCCAGTGACAATTGACGAGCTCCAATCTCCACTCACCTGCAAAACAGTGAGTGGTTGATTGAAAAATGGCTTCGTCCACCACCCACCACTTACCTGTATGTAAACGGCTACGGCGAACTCGGAGGGGGAAACGTGAAGTGCCCGACCACGCAGAACCGCGGCGGTGGATGTCCCATATGGCGGCACGTAGCTGAACTCGATTTTGGGAGATCCTGGGCCGCCCGGTACCGCATTGCCCGACCAGTTATCCGGTATCGTATTCCCATCGAACACTGACAGCATCCCGGGTTTCAGTATCCCGTTCTTATCCCGAATTCCCCAGTTCGCCCCTTGCGGTCCTTCATGCGCGACTTTCCACGTCTCGTCCAGAGCAGCGAAATAGAAATACTCTACATTGTTTGCACGCGCCCAGGATACAAAATTTAGAAAATAGTAGCCAGCGTTTTGCGGGGACGGAACGGCATTGCCGACGGGATTCCCCAATGAGGGCCATCCGGTCTCAGAAACTACTACTTTCTTGGTTCCTGCAGCCCCCTTCACTTGTTGATGCCAAGCGTGCACGGCACCGACGGCGACGTCGACTGAGTAGCCTTCCCAGTAAGGATAGTAGTTCACGAAAACTACGTCCACAGCATTTATGATGGAAGGATGCGCCAATAGCTCACCATAGACGTCGGCATAGGTGACGGGAACGCCGGGCGCTTCCGCCTTGAACCGGGCGATGTAGGCGAGAATCTGAGCTTCAGTCAAGTTGCGCCGGAGGAGTGCCTCGCTCCCTAAAATGGCGATATCAACGAGGCCGGCCTTGGCTGCCGTGACAAGCTTTGTCAATTGAACCTCGTTCGCGGCGAGATTGGCATCGAGCCAAGCACCCATCGCCACTTTGCGCCCATACGTGCGAGCCACTTCCCCAGCCTGGTCGAGTCCGTCGCTCATCCCGAATGTGCGGACCCAGACGGCATCGCCTGCTATAAGACCCATGCGCGCGACCATTTGTGCGTAACCAATCTGAGTTCGCGCATCCGGGCTCTGACCGTCGATGTAGGGGCTGAAGTTCAAGCCATGGATCACATAGATGGGTGCAGCTGTTGAAGGCGCTTGGAAAAAGATGGCGAATAATGCGAGAGCCCACATTCCGCTGAACAGCTTCATGGTGTTCAACCTCCTCCGAAAAGAACAAGGGGCTAAGGCTTCCCTCGTTTTGCTCCATTGTGCGACCGGGGCTCCTTCCGTTCAACAGCCAAGTCGCCTTCCGCACCGAACAATCGAAGATTCATCTCGCAGTAGACGGCCATCTCGCCCGAACTGCGCAGGCGCTCATTTGGCTGTTAACTGAGAATCACTCGACTGGCTGGAGCAAATGGCAGCAATCCCCGAGTTGGCATGCGAAGCGGAAGCGGGACCACGCGCACCGCAGCCCTCGAAGCGGTAGTAGCTGTACCGGCCCACCCCCGCCGGCTCTCTGCTCCACGCGCATCTCGCGAGCTTTGTCTGCTCAGCGACCCCTCCGTGAACAACGGCTTCCGATCGGCACCTACACCATCCACTTTCCTTCGGTGTACTGCGAACGCGCATTCTTGGAATCGATCTATGCTCAAGGGGGAGACAGTCAACGGTTTTCACAAGGCCCAGTTCGTACACAAACGCGAACCCCGGGAGTTGGGTCGATTGGTTCAACTACCGCCGGTTGATGGGCTACAGGTAACGTCGCTCCCGCGAAGCGGGAGAGCCGAAGCCGTCTTGATAGCAGCGCGAACGATCTGCCCAACCGGTGCGATCGGCTCGCGGAGCTGTTGTCCTGAACGAACGGCTCGCGCGGACAAACTCGTTCAACCCCAGCAGGGCGATCGCGGGAACCAGCACGTCTCAGGAGCGGCTTCGTTCATGTATTCTTTAAGAGTTGCATGTCCCTGATCTGAGAGTTGAAAGTGGACAACGACCTAAAGGAACTGCCGCCAGATTACGACGCGGAACCAGATCTTCTCGACTCCGGGGAGCTTGAAGCGAAAGTCTGCGGTCTAATTTGCAAGGGCAAGACCGCCGAGCAGATCGTGTCGATTCTTGCCGACGAGGGAATCACCATTAGCCGTGAGAAGCCCCGCAACATATTACAGAAGGCTGCCGGGCTTGGTCGTGTCCGCTACGAAGCTCCCATCTCCTTAACCCTCTCTGCCAAATTGAAAAGGGACTATTCCTGGCTTCGCACCGTAAGAGTGGTGCACTCCGCGGGAATGGAGCACATTACCGACGAAGCGGCTAAGACGATCGTTGAGATGATCTGCGATGCGTCTAAAGGGAAGGTGCGTCGAAAGGCCTTCCACTTGGGGTTTGCTGGCGGCGGGTATCTTCGACAAACCGCCAAGCGCCTAAGTCAGCGACTATGGCGGACGGAGGGGGCGCTTCCACACGAATTGTATTTTCATTCGATGGTGGGCCCTTTCGACGAAAACCCCGCGACTGACCCGAACAGCTTCGCCGCCTTCTTCTCCGCAGAAGGCCTGAGTCCAATTCCAACTCGCTTCGTAAACCTCTTGGCCCCCGGCATCGTGACGGAAGCAACCTTTCTTCAACTGAAGGGTACCCCTGGCATTCGCGAGTCTTTTGAGCGCGCTCACGAGATCGAAGTTTATGTGACCTCCGCCGGGGGGCATTGGGGAAAGGGTTGTAGTCGCCTGTACGAGATCTACAAGGGACTGGGTGATCCGGCATTGCTTGCAGAACTGGATGCCGTACAGACGATCGGGGACCTTATGTGGCGGCCACTTGGTGTTTCCGGACCGGTCGAGTCTCCTCTCAGTGTGCGGGCGTTTACGCTCTTTAACTTGAGCGAGCTGCCTGAGTTGATTAAAAGGGGAAAGCGAGTGCTGCTTGTGATGGGACCGTGTGTCAATTGCGGCAAGCCGAAGACCGCCCTGCTTAGCGCGGTTCTTCAATATTCACCGCCGCTTATCACCGACCTCGTTGTGGACAGTGTCACCGCGAAATCGATCCACAACTACGAACAACCTATCGGATCGAAGCGAACAGGTTAGGGACTTCCTCGCGGCGTGGCAGTAGAGCACCACTCCTTTGGACGGCTAGAATGGATGGAAATGGCCCGACTGCGAGAATTCTCCCACCGATGATGCGCAAATCCCAAGACAGAATTTTTGTCCTGCGCAGTGATCGACTCGGGGATATCGTACTGTCTTCTGGTTATCTTGCGTCGCTTGCCGAGCAGTTCCCGGATCACGAAATCGAGCTCTGGCTCTCTCCCGAGATGACAGCCTGTTCGGAGATCCTTCATCCCAAGCTGACGGTGCGGGCGCTCCTTTTGATCGATATCTCAGATCAGGCCCGGAGCCGCTTCGTGATTGGCTCCATCAGATCGACGAGACCGGGTATGCTTTCGGCGTCGTGCCTCAGTTCACGCTTGGCTATCCGGAGGTGCTGACACTCGGCTGGTCAAACGTGTCGCCGATGTGGGGATTTCAAAACTTCGAACTCGGAGTTAACCCGGAATGGGTTGAACGGGAGCTAGGGCCTCCGCAAAAGTCCCGGCACGTGTGGATCGGCCGGGGACCCGAAGTTGGCACGTACTCGCACGAAGTAGAGAAATACGGGAAACTCGCCGAGTCGCAGGATTTGCGGGCCGGATCCTTCGAACCAAGATTATCCGGAGTTCAGGCCCAGACTTCGAAATCGGGCATTCTGATCTGGCCCGGTTCAGGCGATGCACTCAGACGATGGCCGGCGGCCCGATTCGCGGCGGTGGCCGGAGAACTTGGATGGACGAATGTCACCGTCGGCGGGACAATCGCGGATCGCGGCGCCGTTGAAGATCTGTGGTCCGAGATGCGTGATCGCGGAATCGCAGTCGATATTGCGTTCCGCGAGATCAATGAACTGCGGAATACCGCCGCGTGGTTAACCGGTTTCCAGCTCTTGCTCACCAACGATACCGGTATCGCTCATCTCGGCTCTGCGGCCGGGGCCGACGTGGTGTCCGTGTCCGGCAGCCAGCATCAGGGCCGTTTTTTCGCATATGGCCTCAACACGGCGACCGTGTTTTCAGATGTGGCCTGCCGCCGGTGCGGTGGTTCCTGTCTTTTCGATGCCAGCCCCTACCCCTGTGTCGAAGACGTGGCTGACCAGGACGTAGCCCGAGTGATCCGCGAACGCGGAATCGGCCCCCAACCTCTTACGCCGAACGCGGATCTAGTATTCCCGGACGGCTTGGCTGGCCGGTTGCATTCGTCACGAAGAGCGCAGGTCGAAGCATTGGAAATAGTCCGGCTGGAGTCAGACGCGGTGTTTCGCGGACTTCGGCGCAGCCTGCGTGAATCGGAAGATTCCGCCCAGAGAAGAGAAGAGGAGACGCAGGCGGCAATAACGGAGGTCGAGAAGTGGAAAGCCCTTTGTGAGAGTGCCGAGAAGCAGCGCGATGAAGCTGTTCGGACGCTGCATGCCGCGGAACTCGAGAGAGCGAAATGGATGGATCTCTGTTGCGACGCCGAGCGCCAGCGCGATGAACGCCAGCAATTGCTCAGCGCCTCCGAGCGCGACCGCGCGAACTGGCTGCAACAATGCAAGGAAGCCGAGCGCCAGCGCGATGAATGGAAAGTTCTCTGTGGTGAAGCTGAACGCCAAAAAGATGCGTGGCAGTCGGACTGCCGGGAAGCCGAGCGGCAGCGCACGGAGTTGGAAGCGCAACGGCGGGAATTGGAATCCGAATTGGCGAGAACCCGCGAGGTGCAGGCAGCCGCGCAATTAGAGTCTGACCACTGGAAGCGGCAAAGTGAAGCCGCCGGTAGCCGGTTGGAGCATATAGCCGCCATGTTTCCGTGGGCGATTCAGGCGGCGGAAGCGCCCGAAGGAATGCCGAGAATTTCCATCATCACTCCTTCGTTTCAAAAGGGTGAATATATCGAAGAGACCATTCAATCGGTACTTGCCGAAAACGATCCAAATTTCGAGCACATCGTTGTGGATGGGGCCTCGACGGATGGCACCGAAGAGATCTTGAAGCGGTACCCCCATCTGCGCTCCGTGTCAGAACCCGACGGCGGACAGGCACATGCAATCAACAAGGGCCTTCTGCTTTCCACAGGCGAGATCGTTGCCTACCTGAATGCCGACGATGTCTACCGCCCCGGCGTGTTCGCCGAGATCAGAAAGTTCTTCCACGAGAATCCAACGGCGCAGATTCTCGTCGGAAACTGCGACTACATTGACGCACAGTCCCGCGTGACTGGACATCTCAAAGCACGATACCAACAGCCCTACGACCTAATCCGCCAATGGGGCTGGGACCGCTGGACTTGCATCCCTAAACACACCATCGTCTGGCTGTATAAGCTAGTGGCCGACGGTTGG
>CAYUZM010000082.1:0-12367 GCA_964449665.1 uncultured Solibacteraceae bacterium | reverse complement strand
GATTTCGGTGAGGTAGGCGTAGGCTTCGTCGGAGGTGCGGAGGTCGGGTTCGGAGACGATCTCGATGAGGGGGGTGCCGGTGCGGTTGAGGTCGACGTAGGTGTAGAGGTCGGAGTCGCGGTAGCCGTCGTGGATGGATTTGCCGGCGTCGTCTTCGAGGTGGGCTCTTGTTACTCCTATGCGCTTCTTTGAACCGCGCACAACGGACGCTGGCCCGTCGGGCCGCGCCTGTGCGCTCGGCGTCTCGTCGACGAAGATGTCGATGAAGCCGTGTTCGGCGACGGGGCGGTCGTATTGGGAGATCTGGTAGCCCTTGGGGAGGTCCGGGTAGAAGTAGTTTTTGCGGGCGAAGATAGATTCGTTGCGGACGGTGCAGTTGAGGGCGAGGCCGGCCTTGACGGCGTATTCGACGACGCTGCGGTTGAGCACGGGCAGCGCGCCGGGCAGGCCGAGGCAGACGGGGCAGACGTTGGTGTTGGGCGGGGCGCCGAAGCCGGTGGGACAGCCGCAGAAGATCTTGGTGTTGGTGCCGAGCTGGACGTGGACCTCGAGGCCGATGACGGGCTCGTAGGTGGCGAAGACGTCTGGGGGCACGAGGAGTTCGGTCGAGGACATGGGCGTGTTTTTAGTGTAGCGGAGCGCTAACCGCGCGGCCGTCGCGGCCGAGGCGCGAGCAGGCACGGCGAGATTGCTCAATTGGACCGAGCGCAGCGTGCGGCGAATTGAGTGGCGGAGATGATCTCAGTCCCTTTGTGGCGGCGGAGCGAGAGGAGTCCGCTCTTGTCTCCGGTGACGAGATAGCGGGCTTGGCCTGCTTGGGAAATGGCGAGCAGGAAATCGTCGTGGGGATCGGGTGAGCGGCTCACTTGTGGAAGCGGGCCAACGTCTTCGGCGAGTCTCTTGATCTGGTTTACCAGGCGGCCCGCCTTGTGGGGCTTGATGAGAGCCGCGACTCTTGGTTTCTGCAGTGTGGCTCGCAACTCGTCGAGGTGCTCAGCGCAAGTCAGGAGGGTGAACTTGCCGCTATGCCAGGCGCTGTAGATGGCGGCGGGATTTCCCTTGGAAGCGATCAAGGCGGACACCAGGATGTTGGTGTCGAGCACCACGCGCATCAGGTTGTGCCGCGGCTTCGCGTAATGGGGCGTTGTGTGGCACGGCGTTTTGCGCGGACTTCGCGGACGGCTTCGTCAACGATACTTTGCACGTCGTGCGGCGCGATATTTGCGTTTCGTGACTTGATGTCCTGAATGGATTGATCGAACACGCGCCAGCGGACGGCTTCCTCGATGAATTTGGAGAGGTCACCCTTCTTAAATCCCCGCGCGCCCAGGAAGGTGCGTAGGGAGAGGTCGGTTTCCTTGGAGACTTTGATGTTCCAGCGGACCGCTTGTTGTTGCGTTTGGCTTGACATGGATGCTTAGGTGGATAAACACCTATACACCTATCGTAGCGCTTGGGTGTTCCAGGCGGGTTGGGCGGGGCCGCTCAGTCGCCGCCGCGGAGGAATGCGATCAGGTCGGCGAGGCTTTGTTTGCTGATTCCCTTTTCCAGGTCTTCGGGCATGAGCGAAATGCTCGACGAGCGGATGTTGGCGATGTCGCCGCGGAGGATGGTGACGTCCTCTTCCTGGCCGCCGCGGAGGGTGATGCCACCGGGGGTTTCATTGGCGAGGACGCCGTCGAAGGTGCGGCCGTCTTTGGTGGTGACGATGTAGTTGACGAAGCGCGGTTCGATGGAGGCCGAGGGGTTGAGGATGGAGTCGAGGAGTTCCTCTTTGGTCTTCGTGCTGATGCCGGAGAGGTCTGGGCCGACGCGGCCGCCCTGTCGGCGGGGCAGGTGGCACTTGGCGCAGGCGTCATCGAACACCTGCTTGCCATGCGCGATATCGCCGCGCATGCGGATGACGTCGCGGTGATCGGCGACGACGCGGGCGCGATCGCCTCCGGCTTTGAGAAGCGTCTTGGCGCGGGCCGCGATGTCGGGGTTGGTGTCGTCCAGCAGGCGGTTGCGGGCGCCGGTGTCGATCATGGCGGGTTCGACGGTTCCCTTCTCGATGGCGTCGAGCAGGGCGGGGACGCGGGCGTTTTGTTTGAGCAGGGCGGCGATGGCGCGGGTGCGGGCTTCGGGGGCGTACTGTTTCCAATATCGGAGTAATTGTTCCGATACTCCCGGATCGTCGAAAGAGGCGGCGGTGTCGATGGCCGCGCCTTGGACATTGCCGGGGGCGGCGGTCTTGACGGCGCTTTCGAGCGCAGCGGCGGCCTTGGCGTAAGTGGACCCGCGCAGGGCCTGGAGGGCCAGCATGCGGCGCTCGGGATCGATGGTGGCGTCGAGGGCGAGCTTCTCGGCGTTTGCCATCAGGGCGGGCATGGAGAGGTAGCGGGCGAGCTTCCAGCCCTTTTCCCCAAGGCTGTCGGCGCCCGGCACTTTGAGGCCGCGGGCGCTGGAGAGTTCGAGTCCTTTGGCGAGGGCGTCAAGGCCTTCGGTGGTGAGCAACGGCAGCACGGCGGCGATTTCGGCGGGGTTCTGCCGAACGCCGATGAGGCGCGAGAGGCGGCGTTCGAAGTCGGGATTCAGCTTTTGCGTCTGGCGCAGCATTTCAACGGGGGAGGCCGCGCCGCTGAGCATGACGGCGGTACGGGTCCAATCGCTGGCGGCGTCTTTTTGGGCGATTTTGACGAGCGCGGCGCGTGCGGCGGCACCGTTGGGTGATGCGGCGTGGCGGCCGAGGGTGAGGGCGAGTTGGAAGCGGACGCGCGGGTCGGGGTCGGCGGCGAGTGGAAGCAGGGCGCGTTCGAGGGTGGCGGTGATGGGCAGCGATTCCGACATGCGGACGGCCTGTTCGCGCAGATGGGAGTCGGTGCTCTTGAGGGCGGTGAGGAGGTCGGCGGGTTCAAGCGCGTTCATGCCTTCGAGCAGCCAGAGGGCGCGGGCGGTGCCCAGACGGCGCAGCGGCGCGATGGCGGCTTTGTCCTGGCGTTCGAGTAGGAGGCGCTTGGCGGTTTCGACGTGCCAGCCGTTGGGATGTTCGAGCATGTTGACGAGCTCGGCGGTGGACAGCGAGGCGAGATCGACCTTGAGACCGCGCTTGGCGGCCGGGCGCTTGGAGACGATGCGGTAGATACGGCCTTTGTCGTCGCCCGCGTGGAAGTCGAGATCCTTCTTCAGTTCTTCGGGGATGGACTCGGGCGTCTCGATGATCTCGCGGTACATGTCGGTGAGGTAGAGGTTGCCGTCGGGCGAGTTGGCGAAGTTGGTGGGGCGGAACCACTGGTCGGTTGAGGCGAGGAACTCTTTGCCTTCGTAGGCGGGCTTGGCGGAGAAGGTGACGCCGCTCGGTTCGATGAGATCGCGGCGGACGAGGTTGGCGCTGACGTCGCCGGTAAAGATGTTGCCGTAGTATTCGCGGGGCCAGGCGTCGCCTTTGTAGACGGTACTGCCGGTGGCGCCGGTGATGTGGCCGGCGGCGTGTTCGGTGCGGCCGGTTTTGTTTTCGTCGTAGCGCTTCTGGCGCATTTCGGTGCGTTTGACGCGCCATTCCTGCGGAGCGGTGAGGGGCCACATGAGGCGCTCACGGGTGCCGTAGGGATCCTGATTGACGTCGCGCACTTCGAGGTTGGGGGCGCGGGCGAGGTAGTGCATGGGCAGCACGACGTGGCGCAGGTGGGTGGTGTTCTGGCTGATGAAGCGGTTGTTCCAATCGTCGAAGGTGGAGCCGTACTGGCCGGCGCCCGCGGCGGTTTCGGCGATGCCGCGGATGGGGTTGTAGCGGAAGTCCGCGCCGCGCATTTGGATGGGCGCCATCTTGGGGTGTTTGGGAGAGGTGACGAGGCCGGCGTTGCCGGTGTTGTTGAAGTAGATCCAGTTGTCGAGGCCGAGGCGCGGGTTGGTGATTTGCGCTTCGGGGTTGCCTTGGAAGAAGCCGGTGAACCAGACTTCGCGCGTGTCGGCCTTGCCGTCGCCGTTAGTGTCTTTGAAGTAGAGAATTTCGGGGGCGGAGGGGACGATGAGGCCGCCGTTCCACACCATGAGGCCGCTGACCTGGAGGATATTGTCGGCGAAGACGGTGGACTTGTCGGCGCGGCCATCGCCATTGGTGTCTTCGAGCATGACGATGCGGGAACGGGCTTTTTTACCGGGGGGAGGGTCCCATGGAAGGTCGAGCATGTCGGCGACGAAGGCGCGTCCGCGCTCATCGAAGACGACATCGACCGGGTCGAGCACGAGGGGCTCGGAGGCAAACAACTGGGCCTCGAAATCGGGGTCGAGTTTCAGGGTGAGAAGGGCCTGATCGGGGGTCTTCGGACCTTCTGCCTTCCGGCCACAGGAGAGCAGACACAGTACGCCCAGGGCGACGAACAGAAAACTTCGCATTGGATACCATCGTACCGTTACACTACGAATTGAGAAGCCGAAGCTCATGAAAGCCGGAAGTACATGCCCGAGACGATCCTGTACCTTACCGAACTCGTCGGGCTGCCGGTATTCGATCTAAAGCGTCGCACGCTGGGCCGCATCAAAGACGCGGCGATCGTGCCGGTGTTGGACCCGTACCGGGTGGACCGGTTTCTGATTGGCTCCAGCTATTCGTGGCTGGCGATTCGCCACGACCAGGTGCGGCAGATTACGCTCGACGGCATCTTCCTTGCCGACGAGCAACTGACTCCCTACCACGCCGACGAATACATGCTGCGCCTGGTGCGCGATCTGCTGGACCAGCAGATCATTGACGCGCAAGGGCGCAAGGTGGTGCGGGTGACCGACGTGACGTTTCGCGTGCTGGCGGTGAACGGGCGCGATGAGTTGCGCGTGGACGAAGTGGACATCGGCATGCGGAGCATTCTGCGGCGCGTGTTGCAGGGCGTGCTGCCGAGGCGTTGGATCCGTGCGCTGCAGGGGCCGATTCCGCCGCATTCGATTCCATGGGCGCTGACCGACATTCTGGAGCCCGATCCGCAGCGGCGCGTGCGATTGAACATCACCTACCGGCATTTGGAGGAGATGCACCCGGCCGATCTTGCGGATATTGTCGAGGATTTGAGTCCCGAGGACCGCGAGGCGATTTTCGAGACGATCGACAGCGAGGTGGCGGCCGAGACGTTGTCGGAGGTGGAGCCGGACATTCAGGCGAGCATTCTGGAGTCGCTTGAGACGGAGAAGGCGGCCGAGATTTTGGAAGAGATGTCGCCGGCCGAGGCGGCCGATGCGTTGAACGAGTTGGAAGAGGACACGAAGGCGGAGATTCTGGAGGAGTTGGACAGCGAGCCTAAGTCGGAGTTGGAAGGGCTGCTGGAGTTTCACGAGACGTCGGCGGGCGGCATGATGTACACCGAGTACATCGCGCTGCCGGAGGATGCCGATGTGGCGACGGCGCTGTTGGCAGTGCGTGAGATGACGGAGCTGCTGGAGTTCCAGAACGTATTGCTGCTTGTGGATGATGAAGAGAAGTTGAAGGGCGTGGTGCCGCTGGCGCGGCTCTTCGCGGCCGAGCCGGAGACGCCGTTGCGGGAGCTGGCGGCCGGCGATTTGATTCACGTGCAGACGGGGGCGAAGGAGAACCAGATTACCGAGCTGTTCGATAAGTACAACCTGATTACTCTGCCGGTGACGCATGGCGATGGGCGCGTGGCGGGCGTGATTACGGCTGACGACGTGATCAGCGTGTTGAGGCAGCGTTGAGGGACGCGGCACGGTGCTGAAACGGTTGCGCTATCAACTGGCGGTGTTTTTCGCCGTCATCGGGCCGGGGTTCATCACGGCTGTGGTGGACAACGACGCGGGCGGCATTTTCACGTATTCGCAGGCGGGGGCGAAGTATGGCTACCTGCCGCTGTGGACGCTGCTGCCGATTACGGTGCTGCTTATCGTGACGCAGGAGATGTGTTCGCGGATGGGCGCGGTGAGCGGCAAGGGGTTGTCCGATCTCATTCGCGAGGAGTTTGGGCTGCGGCCTACGTTTTTGATCATGGCCGCGCTGGTGGCGGCGAATCTGACGAACGTAATGGCGAACTTCGCGGGCGTGGCGAGTTCGCTCGAGCTGTTTCACATCAGCCGGTACATTTCGGTTCCGGTGGCCGCGGTGGCGGTGTGGCTGTTGATTGTGAAGGGCAGCTACGACCGCATCGAGAAGGTGTTTCTCTTCGCGTGTGTCGTGTATGTGGGCTATATCGTTTCGGGCGTGCTGGTAAAGCCGGACTGGAAAGAGGCGGCGATTTACAGCGTGCGGCCCGTGCTCATCATGGACCCCGGTTACATCACGATGCTCATCGGCATGGTGGGCACGTCGGTGGCGCCTTGGATGCAGTTTTATTTGCAGGCGGCGGTAGTGGAGAAGGGGATTTCGGCGCGCGATTACGCCGAGTCGCGGATCGAGGTGATTGTCGGTTGCATTGTGATGTCGGTGATTGCGTTCTTCATCATCGTGGCTTGCGCGGGGGCGATATGGAGCCAGGGGCCGCGGGACATCAACGACGCCACGGATGCGGCGCTGGGATTGAAGCCGTTCGGCGAGTACGCCTATCTATTGTTCTGCGTGGGGCTGTTCAATGCGTCGCTGTTCGCGGCGTGCATCTTGCCGCTGTCGACGGCGTACACGGTGTGCGAGGGGTTGGGGTTTGAGAGCGGCGTGAACCATTCGTTCCGCACGGCGCCGGTGTTCTATTGGCTGTTTACGTTCCTGATTGTGGTGGGCGGCGGCGTGGTGCTGATTCCAGGGTTTCCGCTAGTGAAGATGATTCTGCTTTCGCAGGTGATCAACGGGATTCTGCTGCCGTTTGTGTTGATCTTCATGATCATGATTGTGAATAAGCAACGGGTGATGAAGGAATGGACGAATTCGCCGGTCTACAACCTGGTGGCGTGGGGTGCCGTGGTGGTGATGATCGGGCTGACGCTAGCGCTGGTGGGGATTACGGTGCGGCAGATGGTGTCTTAGTGCGCCTTCAGATGCATGTCCGCGAACTTGAGAAACTGCTGCCAGTCGTAGGCCGTGACATCGTGTTTGCCGCGGCGGATGTGATAGCCGATGGTTCCCATTACGGGCTGTTCGATGGCCGGCATTTCGGCGGCGGGGAGGCCGAGTTTGCCGAACAACTTGTATGCGGGCGTGGCGTGGACGCCGGAAAGGAACTCACCCTTGGGGTCGGCCCACTGGTCTTCGACGGCACTGGCGATGTAGACCGGGCGCGGGGCGATGAGGGCGATGAGCATGTGCTGGTCAAACGGGAGCGCGTCGACGTTGGTGCTGTACTGCTTGAAGTTGCCGTTGAACCAGTGGGGGAAGCTTTTGTTCAGGTGGCGGACCTCTTCGCCGTAGACGCGGCGGCTGAGGGCGGCGCCGCCCGCGCCTGAGTCGTTCGAGATGACGAGGGCGAAGCGGGGGTCGATGGCGCCGGCCCAGAGGGAAGTTTTGCCGAGGCGCGAGTGGCCCATGACGGCGACGCGTTTGGCATCGACAGCGGGATCGGTTTCGAGATAGTCGAGGGCGCGAGAGAGTCCCCAGGCCCAGGCGGCGATGGAGCCCCACTCGTTGGCGGCGGGTTTGGTTTGGCCGGGCTTGTAGAAGAGCGGGTGTACGCCGTTCTGGAAGCCGTCGTCGAAGTCTGGATCGATGTCGCCGTAGTAGATGGTGGCGAGGCCGTAGCCTTTGGCGAGGATGGCGTCGATGTCCCAGCGGGAGGCGGCGGCGCCGCGTTTGCTGTCGTTGGACTTGTTGCCGGGGATGTTGCGCATCCAGGATTTGGTGACGCGGACGGCGGGGTCGAGCGTGGTGGCGTGGTTGCCCTGGAAGTTGAGGCCGAGGAAGACGGGGACCTTGCCGGCGGCGTTGGCGGGCAGGTAGAGGAGGATCTCCATTTTCGGAGCGTTTGGTCCCTTATCGAAGGCCACGAGCACCTGTTTGCGGTTGGCTTTGCCATTGAAGGCGGGGCCGCGCTCGAGGACTTCGAAGCTCATGTTCTTGGGTTTGCCGGGGGCCGCGCCGAACATCTGGTCTTCGAAGAGGCGGAGGATTTCGGGGCGGCGCTTGGCGGTCCAATCCTTGGCGGACTTGGCGGAGCCGAGGAGGTCTGGCAGTTGGTACGTGCCGGCCTTGGCTTCGTCGTAGTTGGCGTCGGGGTTCTGGGCGAGGGCGCGGGGCGCGAGCGGCGCGAGGACAAGCGGCGCCAGGGCGAGGGGCGCGAGGGTGAGTGGCGCCAGGGCAAGGGGCACCAGGGCAAGGGGCACCAGGGCAAGGGGCGCGAGCAACAGGGATGCGATCGGGCGCATGGTTAGGCCTTCCTTTCGAAGAGGTAGATGCAGTCTTCGAGGCGCGCATTGCCGTCGACGTTGACTGCGAAGCGGCGGGGGTTGAACTTGCCGCGCGTGAAACCTCCGTTCCAGAGCGAGCCGCCGGCGAAGTCGCCGTCTTTGCGGAGGGCATAGAAGTTGAGGTCGAACTGGTTGAGCTTCTTGGCGTCGTTATTGTAGTTGCGGGCGACGCGTTTGAGGCAGTCGAGGACGGCGTCTTTGGCGCTCATGCCGTGCCGCATGTTTTCAACGACGGTGTGGGCGCCGGCGACGCGGATGTTCTCTTCGCCGCGGCCGGTGGAGCCGGCGGCGCCGTGGTCCTGATCGACGAAGAGGCCCGCGCCGATGATGGGGGAGTCGCCGACGCGGCCGGGGAGTTTCCAGGAGAGGCCGCTGGTGGTGGTGACGCCGGACATTTCGCCTTTGCCGTTGAGTGTGAGGCAGTTGATGGTGCCGGTGATGGGATGGGTGGCGACGTCCCAGGCCCAGGCGAGGAATTCGGGGGATTCGTTGGGGTAGCGCTGGCGGAGCCAGGCTTCGGGCGTTTCACGGGTGGCGGAATCGGGGGCGTCGAGGCCGGGTCCCCAATTGCCGTGGCCGCGGCCATCGCGAAGGGACTCCTTCCACACGATCCAGGCCTTGCGCGATTTTTCGGTGAGCAGGTTTTCTTCCTGGAAGCCGTGCGCCTTGGCGAAACGCAGCGCGCCGTCGCCGACGAGCATGATGTGATCGGTGCGCTCCATGACGAGCTTGGCGATTTTAGAGGGCGTTTTGATGCCGCGAATGGAGGCGACCGAACCGGCGCGGCGCGTGGGGCCGTGCATGACGCTGGCGTCGAGTTCGACGATGCCCTCTTCGTTGGGCAGGCCGCCGTAGCCGACCGAGTTGTCTTCGGGATCCTCTTCCTGGATGTTGACGCCGGAGATGGCGGCGTCGAGCGTGTCGTAGTTGCGCTGCTTCATGAGCGTGACGGCGAGGGTGACGGCGCGGAGGCCGTTGCTCGAGGAGATGGACACGAACTTACCGCTGGGCTGCTGGGCGGAGGATTGCGAGGCGGCGGCCAGGGCGGCGGAAGAGAGGAACCAGTTGCGGCGGGAAATCATGGGGAAAGGATAACAAGCGTGCCGGGCGCGGGCGAGCGCTTGGTACACTCGTGGCATGAAGCGCGTGCTGGTGCTCGCCTTCCTTGTCGTCCTCTGCGCGTTCCCGCAAAAGAAGAAACCGAAAGGCAAGGAGCAGAGCGGGCCTGATCTCATCGTCGTGAAAATGGAAGTGCGCCGCGAACAGTCGATGATCGTCTTCGACGGCGTCGTGCGCAACGGTTCCGATCATGCCTTCAAGGGGATCACGCTGTATTTCGAGTTTCTCGATGCCGACGACAAGCTGATTTCGCGGCGAAGCATTGAGGTGACGAAGCTGCCGGTGGAGCCTGGGGAAGAGGGCGTGGTGGAAGCGCAGACGAATTCGCAGGCGCGGATGGTGAGCTACCGGTTGGACGCGGAAGACAGGGACGGGCGGTATTTGACGTTGGATAAGCCGGGGCCGTTTGCGATTGAGTGAGGGGTGATTTCCGTAGGCTATCTTTCCTTCTTTAACCAATCCTCGGTACATCGAAATCGCCCAAGGCCAACGGCGTCAAATTCATCTGTATCTTGGGCGATCACACCGAGTACTTTCAGCGCGTGATTCACCGCGCCATGCCCCGACTCCGGCGCCACTAGCAATAGGCCGTTCTCATAGACCGAGGCCCATTGAGTTCCCACACCACCGAAATATTCCGCACCAACGAACGCAGCCCTTCCGGCCATTGAAACCCGTTCAAGCGTGTGGACGATTCGTTCCGTAAACCCATCGAACTCGCCCTCATCTCCGATCGACAGAACAAGCGACTCGTCACCCATAGTGGCGAGGACTTCCTTCGTCAACGGCACGAGTCGCATGCCAGGCGAAATGTCTATGCAGGGCACCGCCGGGTACAACGATTTGAATGACTGTCTCGACGAACCTGCCAAGAGGATTGCCCGGATGGTAAACGCCACGAGTTCAATATAACTTTGTCGATGCGCTAACGAACCTGACCGCTGTAGCGGTGAGAACTAGGAAGTCCTCGCGTATGCCGCCCGCTGATCCCGCATACCGTGCAGAACGCGAGCGATGTCCACGTAGGACCCTGACTCGCGGTAGTAGATGATGTATTTGCCAACCGGAAAGCCGCGTACGCCCGGTGCAATCTCTTCGCGCAGGGTTCCGACGCCGGGGACTTGCAGAAGCAACGAGAAGGTCTCGACTAGGGACTCGATTAGCCGGTCAGCTATATCGCCGCTGCCGGAATGGGAAGCCACGTAAATCCAGACGTCATCAAGGTCGCGCTCGGCGGCGCTGGAGACCCGAAGGCGCTTCATCGAGTTCCTGTGCGGGCTATTTGGATTTGGATGCGAGCCGCTTGCGGCCTCTCGTGCTCACTCGCTCGGCGAGTTTGTGGACGGTTCCGGCTTCGTATTCGGTATACTCGCCGCGGTCGATCTCGTCGAGCCCAGTCCGGATATCCCGCCTTAGGGCCACAAGGCGTTCGTCGCGTTCTTTAAGTAGCCGCAAGCCTTCCCGAACAACCTCACTCGAGGTTTGGTACATGCCGCTGTTCACTTTCTCGGCGACGAGTTGCTCCAGTTCCGGAGTGAGGGAGACGTTCATGCCGTCAGCATAACGGCGATAACATAAAATGTCAAAATCTGTTATCGATGCAATCACCGCTTCCGGTACCGCTCAAAAAACTCCACAATCCGCAGCGCGTGGTCGAGCCTGGGCGTGGGCGGGCCGCTGCGCGTGAGTTCGTGGCCGGCGTTTGGGTAGCGGATATATTCGACGGGGCGGCCGAGTTGTTTGAGGGCGCGGTAGAGCATTTCGCTTTGGGTGACGCCGGTGCGGAGGTCGGCCGAGCCGTGGAGGATAAGGAGCGGCGTGGTGATCTGATTGACGTAGGTGATGGGCGATTCGCGGTCGTAAAGAGACTGCGCGGCGGGTTCCCAGAAGTGGAGGCCCAGGGCTTCGGGGGCGAGACGGAACGCATTACCTTCGCCGTAGAAGGTACGCAGGTCGTAGACACCGCGTTGGGAGGCGGCGGCCTGGAAGCGCTTGTCGTGGCCGACGATCCAGGCGGTGAGGTAGCCGGCGTAGGAGCCGCCGGTGAGAAAGAGCTGGCCGTTGTCAATTTCGGGGACAAGCTTCACGGCGTGTTCGAGAGCGGCAAGCACGTCGCCCGCGGGTCCCGTGCCCCAGTCGCGGAAGTTCGCTTGTTGGAAGGCTTCGCCGTAGCCACCTGAGCCGCGGGGGTTGGCGTAGACGACGCCGTAGCCGCGCGCGCAGAAGAGCTGGAACTCATGCCACATAGAGGGCTCGCCGGGTCCCCACATGGCGGCCGGGCCGCCGTGCATGTCGAGGACCCAGGGCGTCTTCACGCCTTCGCGAAAACCGGCCGGCTTCATGATCCACATCTGGACGCGCGTGCCGCCGGGGCGGGTGATCCAATGTTCTTCGGGCTTGGCGAGGGTGCGCTGAGAGAGCCACTCGGTGTTGAGGTTGGTGAGGCGGCCGGGCGCGGCGTTGCCGTCGATGACGTAGAGCTCGCTGGGATTGTCGGCGTTGGTGAGTGCGTAGACGGTGCGCCCGGCGGCGGAGCTGAAGAGCTGCACGCCGGCGGGCGAATCGACGACGGGCTTGGGGGCGCCGCCGCTGAAGTCTTCGCGCAAGAGGGGAAAGCCACCGTGCCAGGCGCCGCCGATTAGGACGGAGCCGTCGCCGAGGGGTGTGAAGCTATTGACGCTGCCGGGCCACTTGCCAACGACGGTGGTGTTGGCGGCGCGGTCATTGGGGGAGCGGCCGTTGGGGGCACGGTCAAGGGCGGCACGGTCAAGGGCGGCACGGTCAAGGCGGACGATCGCGGTTTGGGAGGCGTAGGAGCGGTCCAGGTTGCGCGTAAGAGCGTACACGTACTTGCCGTCGGCGGAGTATTGCGGAGAAGCGACACCTACATTTCCCGATTGCAGCGTGCGGCGGTTGGTGCCGACGGCGTTCACTCCAAAGA
>CAYUZM010000081.1:0-12422 GCA_964449665.1 uncultured Solibacteraceae bacterium | reverse complement strand
CGGCAGCGGGTGGAGGTGGAGCGCGAGCTTTCGCAATGCGTGAACGATTCCCAGCTTTGGGTAGCGTTCCAGCCGCAAACGAGGCTGGATCACGGCGGGACGAGCGGCGTGGAGTGCCTGTTGCGGTGGCGGCGCAGCGGAGCGTTGGGCGTCTCCATCTCAAAGGTGGTGCAGATTGCCGAGGAGTGCGGCATGATTCTGCCGATTGGGGAGTGGGTGATGAGGGAGGCCTTCGCGCAACTGGGGGCTTGGCGCGGATGCGGGCATTCGATCGAGGTGGCGCTCAATCTGTCGGCGGTGCAGATTCACGAGCAGGATGTATTTGGCATCCTCACCGGGCTTGGCAAGCAGTATGGGATTCCGCTGGACGCGGTGAAGGTGGAGATTACCGAGAGCGTGCTGCTGAACCGGACCGACCGGGTGAAGAAGACGCTGCAATCGTTGCGAGGCGCGGGCATCGGGCTGGTGCTCGACGATTTTGGGACCGGCTATGCATCGCTCTCTTATCTGCAACAGTTTCCCATTGGAACGGTGAAGATCGACAGTTCGTTCGTGGGCGGCATCGGCAGCAACGGGGCCGATGAGGCGATTGTGCGCGGCATTGTGAAGCTGGGTCACTCGCTGGGACAGGACGTAGTGGCCGAGGGCGTGGAGACGCGGCTGCAGCTGGACTTTCTGAAAGACTGCGGCTGCGACCGCGCGCAAGGGTATTTGATCAGCCGTCCGTTGCCGGCGGCGGAGTTTCTCGAATACATGAACGGGCAGCAGGCGTTGGGCCAGCCGGCGTGATCATTGGACGGCGACGGTGAGGCCGGTCTGGCTGCGTGTGTTGCCGATGGTGACGACGACTTCCTGCGCACCGGAGGCGGCGCCTTGCGGCACTTCGACGTTCATTTGGAAGAGGCCGCCGACCTGTCCTGGCGCGGCGCCCGCATAGAGCACGCGCGCGTTCTGGCCGCCGATGGTAACGACGGTGGGCAGAAGTATGCGCGGCACGACGCTGGAAGAGACGCGGCCGGTGACCCCGGGGGGATCGATGGGTCCTTCGCCGGTACCGAAGAGCAGCACGATGCCGCCCTTGACAACGGGGTTGGACGAGGAGTTGTAGCTGTAGTCGGCGTTCAGGATGGCGCCCTGGCCGCGTCCGCTGGCATTGGCCGAGAAGAGCGCGGGCTTGCTTTGGAGCACAGGGACGGTCATGGCCGTGGAGCGGCCGCCCGAGTATTCAACGACCATTTGCGTGGATTGCTTGTTGGCGACCTCGTAGGGAACGATGACGCTGGTTTGTCCGGCTGATGCGTAGATGACCGGGGCGGCGATGTTGTCAAAGAGCACGCGCGTGCCGTTGAGGAGCGTGCTGACCGTGCCTTGCGGGGTAAGGGTGAGCGTGGTGAGCTGCTGCGGGCCGATGCCGCCGCCGGTAAGGACGACGATTTCGCCGGGGGCGACGCCGCCGCCGGCGTAGGAGGCCGCGCTGACGATGGCAGCGACCGACAGGATGCCGCCACCGCCGCCCGTGCCGCCGAACTTGGCGAGGAAAATGTCACCGAAGGGGAGGATATTGGTGTTATCGCCGCCATAGGTTGCTTGCATTGCGCCCGCCGTGGTGGGCATGTCCGTGGACCGAGTAGTTCCGCTGATCACGACGCCGCCAGCGGGATCGATGGCGATGCCGAGCCCGGCTTCGTTTCCGGCGCCGCCTTGGAAGGTACTGAAGACGAGAGCCGAGCCGGCAGAACTGAGTTGGGAGACAAAGATGTCTCCGATGAAGACCTGGTCGCCGGAAACATTGTGTCCGCCGTAGGTGCGTTGGGTGGCGTCGGAGGTGACGGGGAAATCCGACGACATGGTGGCGCCAGTAATCCAAGCCGAACCGGCCGCGTCGACGGCGATCGCGGTGCCCCAATCGTCGTTGGAGCCGCCGAGGTAGGTGGAGTAGATGCGCTGCGTACCGGAGGGGTTGAGCTTGGCGACGAAGACATCGCCCGAGGCAAGATACGGATGGCGGCCCGTTCCCGAGTAAGTAGTCTTATAGGCGCCTGGAGTGGTGGGGAAGTTGGCGGAGAGGGTGCACCCCACGATGTAGGCGTTGCCTTGCGCGTCCACGGCGATGCCGATGCCGGCATCTTCGGCCGCGCCTCCGAGGTAGGTGGCGTAGGCCAGGGCGCTTCCGGCGGGGTTGAGCTTGGCGACAAACGCATCGCCCATCCGGCTGATCGTTCCAAGACCTCCAAAGGTGGTCTGCGCGGCTCCGTCGCTGACCGGGAACGTTCCGGCGCTTGCGGTTTGCCCGGTCACGTAGGCGGCACCCTGGGCGTCGATGGCGATGGCGGTTGCGACGTCGTCATTTTGCCCACCCAAGAGCGTCCCGTAGACGAGCGCAGTTCCGGAAGGATTCAACTTGGCGACAAAGCCCTCTTGCCGGCCATTGCCGTTGCGCTGGTAAGCGTTGGCGGTAGAGGGAAAGTCCTGTCCGCTTGACGTGTAGCCGGCCAGGAACGCGTTGCCTTGTGCGTCCACGGCGATGCCGCTGCACACATCGCCGGCAGTGCCGCCGAGGTAGGTGGAGTAGGCGAGGGTACCACCGCCGCTGGCGAGTTTAGAAACGAAGCAATCCCGCTGGTCCTTTTGCGGGAGGCCCACCGGATTGAAGCGCGACTTCAGCGCTCCCGCGGTGACGGGGAAGTCAGTGCTTCCGGTACCGCCCGTAACGTACACGTTACCCGTCGAATCGACGGCGATGCCGATACCGACGTCGCCGAAGCCGCCTCCAATGTAGGTTGTGAAAATGGAAGCGCTACCGGTTGGGTTGACCTTCATGACGACGACGTTCTGGAAACCGGTTTGTGAGGGGAACGAGCGGTAGGTTCCGGTGGAGACGGGAAAGTTGGGATCGAACGACGCGCCCACGGTGTAGACGTTACCCTGGCCATCGACGGCGACACGCGCGGCGCCGTCGGATTTATTTTTTCCGAAGAATGTGGCGAACGATACGACAGGATCGATGACAAGCGGGCGGTCCGGATCGAAGCGTCCGAGTTCGAAGGCGAGCGAGCCGTTGTCGAACTTGTAGCGGGATTCCACCTGCCGGCGTTGCTTGCCGAGTTGCTGATAGACGAACGGTTTGCGCCAGATTAAGCGGCGTCCGGCGACGTCGAACACGGCGTCCCCATTGGCGGCTACCGAAACCTTGGCGGCTCCGTCGAGATTCAGACGGATCCGCGAAGGGTCGGCCCCGGGGTGGACGATGAAATCGTGCTCGAGCTCTCCTTCACGGCCGTAGTAGAGGAGGTCGATGCCCGGATAGACGTCGCGATAGCGGACTCGGGCAAAGGAGGGAACATCGGCGAGCCACCTCGACGGATCCTGGCCAAAAAAGTAGTTCACACGGCCCGGGAGGATCTGTTCGGGCTCAGCTTCCACGTTCTTCCGGGCGCCTGCCCAGGCTGCCTTCACGCGAACGGGGGCATTGTGAGAAGGAAGGACGAGCGTGACGCCGCCACCAGCGAGCAATACGCCACCATCGCGCGACTGGGCAATGAAGTCATTGCCGGGCTCGACCTGACCCAGATTCATTTCGAAGGCCATGGGCAGGCGCGAATTGTAGACGCCGCCTCCGCCGCCCGAACCGCCGCCGGAGAGAGAGCTGATGCCCCAGATGGCCCTGATCCGGTCGCATTCGGGATCGCACATCATCTCTTCGCAGCAAGAGTCCTCGTCCTTGTCCCCCTCCGGCTTACTCGTGCCGCCGCCGGCCCATAGAATGGCGGCCATCATTGTCACCAGCGCCGCCGAGGCGCGCATTCGCCAGATTGTCCTGATCCATCCACCCATGATTGTTCCCTCCTCTTACTCGCGCGCATCCAAAGCACCAGCAGGCCGCCCGCAATGAACATCCCTCCGTAGGCCCACTGATCGACGGTAACGCCGCCCATGCGCGGCGGATCGACGTGGAGCGTGTCCTGCCAAAGGCGGTACGCACCATAGATCAAGAAAAACGCCGCCAGAAAAAAGCCGCGCGGGCGGGATTTGCGCATGAACCATACGAAGAGCGGAATCATGACCGTGGCAAGGAAGAGCACTTCGGTCAAGCCCAGGTCGTAGCGCGGCATATCGGGATAGGCGACGGCAAGGAAACTCGTGGTGGCAAGGCCCGGATGGTCGTGCACGACGGCGCAGCCCATGCGACCGAAGATCCATCCCATGGGAAAGACCGCGGCGAGGGCGTCGAGGTAGTCGAGCGCTTGGACGGGAGGGAAGCGGCGCGCGGCGAAGTAGAGAATGGCGCCGATGAGCCCACCGGCGAGACCGCCGAACGAGGCAAGGCCGCCCGCGGCGAACAGGGTTTTCCAGGTGAGTTGCGGCCACAGCGCAGGCATATAGACGAGTTTGAATAGACGGGCTCCGACGAGACCGGCGACGACCATTAAGAAGGACATGGAGGCCGCAGTGGGGACGTCGAGCTTCAGCCGCTTCGCGCGCCAGAGCAGCAGGAAATGCGCCGTGAGGACCCCGAGGGCCGAGAACAGAAGGGGCCAACTGAGCCACATGCCGCGCACGTAGAGCGGGGACGGGTCGAAATAGGGCAGCATCCGGTTCGCCTCTCAACGCGCGGCACTCCTCCAGATTGGAGTGAACAATGCTCGCAATGTATCACGGCGAACCGGTACGAGGAACAGGTTTGGGGTTAGAAGTCCAAACGCAGCGCCAACTGGCCTTGCCGGGGCGTGTTCTGCTGCGCCGAGATGCGGCCGAAGGCGGCGTTGCTTACGTTGGCCTGCGGGGCGGCGAAGACGGTGCGGTTGAGCGCGTTGAACAACTCGGCGCGGAACGTTACCGTAGCGCGTTCCCAAACGGCGACCTTTTTGAGCAGGCCGAAGTTTTCGTTATAGGTGTTGGGAGCGCGAAGGCTTGAATGGGAGCGCGCCGACGAACCGAACGTGAGCGCTTGCGGCACGCGGAAGGCGGCGGGGTTGATCCAGAGGTTGGCCGCGGGATCGAAATTGCCGCGAACGCCTTCAAGCGTTGCGCCGCCCACGACATCGGGACGAAGGAGGCCGTTGAAGAGCGGCAGCGTGTTGTTGGCTGTGAGCACGATGGGTACTCCGGTGGCGTACTGGTGAATGCCGGTGAAGACCCAGCCGCCCACGACCTTACTGATGGCTCCGCCCTGGCGCAGCATTGCCTTACCGGGGCCGAAAGGAAGTTCGTAGCTGTAGCTGAGATTGAAGACGTGTGGAATGTCGGTGATGGCGATGGCCTTTTCCAGGCGGCGGTTGTAGTGCGACTGTCCGGCTCCGCCGCCGCCCGCGAGAACATCGGCGTCGGAAATTGTTTTGGCGAAGGTGTAGGACATCAGCACGTCGAACCCTTTGGCCGCGCGCACGGTGAGCTGGGTTTGCAGGGAGTGATAGGTGGAGTTGCCGTTGGGATCGGCGCGGTTGAAGAGGTTGAGGTATTGCGGGAAGGGGCGCAGCGCCTGGGCGACCGAACCGCGGAAGCCGGCGTAGGGCGACGTGATGCCCGCCGCGATGGCTTCGGGGGAGTTAAAGGCGCGCGTGAGAAGTGCGCCCTGGTTGAGGAGGCTGGGGGGCAGCTCGTTCATGCGGACCAGATTGGTGCCGAGGCGCGTGCCCTTGGTGCCGAGGTAGGCGACTTCGACATTCATGCGCGGCACGATTTCGCGTTCGATGGTGAAGGTCCAGTTTTGGAAGTAGGGCGCGCGGCCATCGTTGCGTCCGATCAGGCGAACGTCCGCGCCGTTGGCCGCCGAGGGGTCGATGAACGGCGGGCGGGCGAAGTTCTGCGGGAAGCCTGCGTCCCAGTTGAAGCCGGGCGTGACGCCGGCATCGAGCGACTCGAAGACGGGCGTGGCGATAAAGCCGGCGCTTGAGTTGAGCGAATCGCGCAGGCCGGCGTTGGCGTTACCGAGGGCGTAGTAGATGCCGTAGCCGGTGCGCACCACGGTCTTGGCGTTCACCTGGTAGGCGAGGCCGAGGCGCGGTCCGAAGGCTTTGTAGTCGGTATCGGCGAAGGAAGATCGGCCACTGCGGCCGGGGCCGTCGCCAAGGAAGATGAGCGCGCCCAAGCGTCCGCCGGCGGCTGGGTTGGGCGTGGCGGGATCGAAGGTCGAGAGGTTGTTCAACTTCTCGGCGCGGGGGTAGAAAACATCCCAGCGAAGGCCAACGTTGACGGTGAGTTTGCGCGTGGCCTTCCAATCGTCTTGGGCGTAGGCGGCGAAGTATTGGTAGCGATTGCGCGGGTAGTAGGCGAAGACGCGCGTGGTGCCGCGATTGACCTGGCCGAGCAGGAAACTGGCGACGGCGTTGCCGGTGCGCGGCCTGCCGGGGAGCGCGGTTTCGAGCGCATTGAACTGGAACAAGCCGGCGGCCTGGAAGTTGTCGATGCCGTTGGTTTCGGCCCAGCGGTAGTCGATGCCCACCTTGAAGCTATGGTTGCCGCGCACCTTGCTGATGCTTTCGTTGATCTGGATGGCGTTGTTGGCCTGCTTCACGGTGCCGTTGCAGTTGGTGTCGCCGAGGGCGTCGTAGCCGGCCGAGACGAACTGGATGCAGGGGAAGAAGTTGCCCACGCCTTGTTCGATGCCGTTGAGGCCGAGCTTGGTGGGCCAGTCCTGATTGAGCGAATAGCTCTCGATGCCGGTGAGGAAGCGCGTGTAGCCGACGTTGAGGTGATTGAGCAGGGTGGGGGAGAGGACAAGGTCGTGCGTGATGCGTCCCCAAACGTTGCGGCTGGTTGTGGCGCGGCGCTGCGTGGTGGGGCCGGGGACGCCTTCGGGTTCTCGCTGTACGAAGCGCTCCATGTAGAAGTAGCCGCTGAGGCGGTTCAGTTCGCTGAAGTTGTGATCGATTTTGACGTTGCCCTGGTTGGTGCCCGCCGAGCCGCGGCCGGTGCTGACGAAGTTCGTGAATAGGCCATCGTTGGTGGGAGTGGGGAGTTGGGGCAGAATGTTGCGCGCAACGCTGCTGAAGCGCGAGGTGGGAATGCGGGCGCCGGCGAACGGAGTGCGCGTGAAACCGTTGGCGGTGGAGGCCGTGGTGGAGGGATCGTAGATGGCCTGGCCGAGGCGCGTGAAGTCGCCCTGGCGGTAGTCGTTGGGCAGCACGTTGAGCAGAGCGTTGGCGGGGCCCTGGCGGAAGCGGAAGCCGGAGTAGACGAAGTAGAAGAACGTTTTGTTGCGGCCGTCGTAGAGGCCGGGCAGCCAGACGGGTCCGCCGACGGAGGCACCGAATTCGTTCTGGCGGTTCACGGGACGTGTGCGCTGGTAGAAGCCGCGGGCGTCGAGCTTGTCGTTGCGCAGGTAATCGAAAACGGCGCCGTGGGGTTCGTTGGTGCCGGAGCGTGTGGTGAAGATCTGCATGCCGCCGCCGGTGCGGCCGTATTCGGCGTTGAAGTTGGCGCGGAGCAGTTTGAATTCGCCGATGGTTTCCACTGACGGGCGGGCCGAGCCGGGAATGACGCCGCCGCTTTCGACGCCGGTGGAGGCGATGCCGTCGACAAGAACTTCTTTGGCGCGGTTGGGCGAGCCGCTGATCTGCGTGTTGACGGAGTCGCCCGTGACGCCGGGGGCGAGGAAGATGAACTGTTCGAGGTTGCGCATGGCGCCGCCGACGAAGAGCGGCAGTTCCATTAATTTGTTGCGCTGGATGGTGGTGCCGAGGTCGGATGTGGAAGTTTCCAGAAGGCCGCTGGAACTGGTGACCTCGACGGTCTGTTCGACGGTGCCGACTTCGAGGGCGTCGTTGAGGGAGATGGTTTGGGCGACGTTGAGTTCGATGTTCTTACGGACATAGCGGCGGAAGCCGACGGCCTCAATCGCGACCTCGTATTTGCCGAGGGGCAACTGGGCGAGTACATAGTTGCCGGTTTGGTTCGTCGCCGTGCGGTAGATGGCATTGGTGGCGGTGTTGGTGGCCGCGACCTTTGCATTCGCGACGACGGAACCGGAGGCATCGAGCACGCGGCCGGTGATCGTACCCAGGAACGTCTGCGCACACAATGCGCCACATAACAGGATGAAGGCAAGAATTGCCGTACCAAAGCGATAGATCATACTTTCAGGCTAGCCCCAGGCCGCGTGCGCGCGCAATCAGCCGCGAATTGGGACAAACTAAGGAGTCAGTTTCCATGCCAGCCATCAACCGCGTCGCGATCGTCGATTCCCATACGGGCGGGGAGCCCACACGAGTGGTACTGGACGGAGGGCCCGATCTGGGCGCGGGGAGCATGGCGGAGCGGCTGGCGCGGTTGCGCGCCGGGCACGACCGCTTTCGTTCGGCGGTGGTGAACGAGCCGCGCGGGAACGACGTGATTGTAGGGGCGTTGTTGTGCGAACCGGTGAATCCGGCGGCCTCGGCAGGGGTGATTTTCTTCAACAATGTCGGCTATTTGGGGATGTGCGGCCACGGGACGATCGGCTTGGTGGCGACGCTGCGGCATTTGGGGCGGATCGCGGCGGGCAACCATTTGATTGAGACGCCGGTGGGGGACATCGTGGCGACGCTTCGCGCGAACGGCGATGTGTCGATTCGCAACGTGCCGAGCTATCGTACGCAAACGGAGGTTTCCGTTCATGTGGATGGTTACGGGCCGGTAATCGGCGACGTAGCCTACGGCGGTAACTGGTTCTTTCTGGTTTCCGGGCACAGCGAAGAACTCTCGCTCGACAACGTGGAGCATCTTACGCAATTTAGCTGGCGCATCCGCCAAGCGCTGGCGCAGCACGATGTGACGGGCAGCGATGGCGCCGAGATCGATCACATTGAATTGATCGGACCGCCGTCGACCGACGCGGCCGACGCGCGCAACTTTGTGTTGTGTCCGGGCAAAGCATACGACCGTTCGCCATGCGGCACGGGAACGAGCGCAAAGCTGGCGTGCCTTGCCGCCGACGGCGTGCTGGAGGAGGGCGCGTTGTGGCGGCAGGAGTCGATTACCGGGAGTATTTTCGAAGGAACTTACAGCCGCGGGGCGAGCGTGGGTAAGTTTGACGCGATCGTTCCGACGATTCAAGGTTCGGCGTTTGTAAATGCCGAGGCGACATTGCTCCTCGACCCCGGCGATCCTTTCTGCTACGGTATACGCTCATGAGCGCAAGCGACGCCGATGTAATTGTCATCGGCGCGGGAATCGTGGGAGCGGCGCTGGCCGACCGTCTGAGCGCGGAGAGGTTGCGCGTGACGGTGGTGGAGGCGGCGCACGTGGGGGGCGGCGCGACGGCAGCGGGCATGGGCCACGTGGTGGTGATGGACGACTCCGAGGCGCAGTTCGCGTTGACCTCGCTTTCACGGCGGTTGTGGATGGAGCAGGCCGAGCGGCTGCCCGCGGGCATTGAGTACCAGCGGCGCGGCACGTTGTGGGTGGCCCGCGACGATGAGGAACTCGCCGGGGCGCGGTTGAAGCGATCTTACTTTCAGGAGCGCGGGGTGGCGGCGGAGATGCTGGACGCCGAGGAGTTGGAGCGGGCGGAACCGAATCTTCGCCCAGGCATGGCGGGAGCACTGCTGGTGACGGACGATAGCGTGATCTATCCGCCGGTGGCCGCGAAGTTTCTACTCGAGCGCGCAATTTCGCGCGGCGCCATCTATATGCAGTCCGCGCCCGTGGCCCATGTGACGGGAACGGCCGTGGAACTTGCGAGCGGCGCTTATCTCCGCGCGGGCAACGTCATTCACGCGGCCGGTACGCGAGCGACGCATTTGCCCGTGGAGATCCCCGTGGCGCCGCGCAAGGGACATCTGGCAATTACGGATCGTTACCCGGATTTTCTCCGCCACCAGATTATCGAGCTCGGCTATTTGAAATCGGCGCACGGGCACGAGGAAGAGTCAGTCGCTTTCAACGTGCAGCCACGCGCGACGGGCCAAATCCTGATTGGTTCTTCGCGGCAGTATGGCGCGCCCGATCCGGCGGTGGAGCCGCGCATGCTTGCGCGCATGTTGCGGCGCGCGGTGGAATACATGCCCGGACTGGCGTCACTGGCCGTGATTCGCACGTGGACGGGGTTTCGCGGCGCCACACCGGATGGGCTGCCGTTGATCGGGCCCGTGCATTCGCATCCGGGACTATGGCTGGCGGCCGGGCACGAGGGGTTGGGCATTACGACCTCACTGGGCACGGCGCAACTCTTAACGGACCAGATTCTGGGCCACGCGCCGGAGATTCCAACGGAGCCCTACTTGCCGGCAAGATTCGCTCAACTGCACGCACATGCCTGACTCACTCCACATTGTCATCAACGGCCGCGCGAGCGCGGTGGCGGCAGGGACCACGGCGGCCGTGGCGGTAGTGCTGGAGGGCTTGCCCACGCGGCGGTCGGTTACGGGCGAGGCGCGCGCGCCGGTGTGCGGCATGGGGGTCTGCATGGAGTGCCGGATGACCATTGACGGCCGGCCGCATGTGCGTGCGTGCCAGGTATTGTGCCGCGAAGGGATGGAGATCTCAACCGATGCCTGAACATGCACCGGTATTGATTGTGGGCGCCGGGCCGGCGGGAATCGCGGCGGCATGCGCGGCGTGCGAGTCGGGCGCGGCGGTGACCGTGATCGACGACAACCTGGATGCGGGCGGCCAGATTTGGCGCGGGGGAATGCCGGCCGAATGGCAACTGCGGTGGGCGCAGGCGAATCCTCGCGTAGTGGCGCGCGCGCGTGCCATTGGCTTCACCGCGCCGGATGCGTTATTAGTCGAGTTGGATGGCGAGGCGGTGGAGTATTCGTTCGAGCGGTTGATCATCGCCACGGGAGCGCGGGAACGGCTGCTTCCCTTCCCCGGCTGGACGTTGCCGGGCGTGATGGGCGTGGGCGGCTTGCAGGCGATGGTGAAGTCGGGACTGCCGGTGGCGGGGCGCCGCGTGGTAGTTGCGGGAAGCGGGCCGTTGCTGGCGGCCGCGGCGGCGACGCTGGTGAAGGCGGGCGCGCAGGTGCCGATGATTGCCGAGCAGGCGCGGGGAGCGAGTTTGCTCACGTTTGCGGCGGCGGCCACGCGGTCGGGTTCGAAGCTGAAGCAGGCATTCGAGATCGGACGGACGCTGGCGCGCGTTCCGTACGGCACCAGCGCGTGGCCCGTTGCGGCGGGGCGTGAAGGCGAGGGGCTTGCAGTGACGTTGAGCGTTGGCGGCGTGACGCAGACAATGGCGTGCGACTACCTGGCCTGCGCGTTTGGGCTTGTGCCCAACACGGAATTGGCGCAATCGGCCGGCTGCGAGATGCTTGGCCCCTTCGTCGAGACGGATGGCAACCAACTCACCACGGTCCACTCCGTGTATTGCGCCGGGGAACCCACGGGGATTGCGGGCGTGGATGGATCGTTGGCGGAGGGCGCGATTGCGGGCTATCACGCGGCGGGGCAACAGGAGAAGGCGAAGTCGAAGTATTCGGCGCGGGAGCGTTGGCGCGGATTTCAGCGGAGCATGGAAGCGGCATTCGAACTGCGTGAAGAGTTGCGCGCGCTGCCCACGCCGGAGACGATCGTGTGCCGGTGCGAGGACATTGCCTATGGGCAAGTGACCGGGCACATCTCTTGGCGCGAAGCGAAGCTGCAGTCGCGCTGTGGGATGGGGGCATGCCAGGGGCGCGTGTGCGGACCGGCGATGGAGTTTTTGGCGGGCCTTCCGATGCAGTCCGTGCAGTTGCCGCTGTACCCGGTGCCAGTGGCAACACTTGCCAGCCTGCACAATGAGAAGCGATGACGGCGCGGTTGTGGTTGCTGCTGGTTCCGACGCTTGCGTGGTGCAATTCACCGGAGGAACGTGCGACCGCGCATCTTTCGCGCGAGGTTCCGTCATGGTTTGCCGAGAACCGGTGTTATTCGTGCCACAACAACGGCGATGCGGCACGGGCGCTTTTGTTGGCGCGAGCGCGTGGCTTCACGGTTTCCGATGACGCGCTGCGGGATACGTTGGAGTGGTTGCGGCATCCGGAGCGATGGGAGTCAAACCGGGGCGATGCGCGATTTTCCGACAAGGATCTGGCGCGGTTGCAGTTCTCGGTGGCACTGGCAACGAGCGGGGGCAAGGTGCCTGCCGGCGAGCTGTTGCGGATGCAAGGCAAGGATGGGGCGTGGCCCGTGGCCGGCGAGGAGGGGGTGAGTTGGCCTGGCGCATGGGGCACGGCGCGGGCGACGGCGCTCACGGGCGCGGTGATTCGAGAGGCTCATCCGGCGGCGGCGGTTCGGGCCGAGGAGTATTTGCGCGGGTTGCGCGTGAGGTCGACCGTGGATGCGGCGGCGGTGTTGCTGGCGATTCCGGCGCATGAGGGCGCGCGCGCTTACCTGGTGCAAGGTGTGACGTCAGATGGCGGGTGGGGAGCGCGGCATAATGCGCCGGCGGAAGCATTCGACACGGCAATGGCGCTTATTGCGCTGCGCGTGGCGGAGACGTCACCGCGCGATGCGATCAGGCG
>CAYUZM010000080.1:1856-12468 GCA_964449665.1 uncultured Solibacteraceae bacterium | reverse complement strand
TTTGATCAGTACCGTAGGTGGCGCGGAGAACGGCTGGCGTACGCGGCGGCCGGTTCCGCGGACGGTTCGGGTGCTTGCTCGGCCATGGCGACGGCTTCCTCGACCGGAGCGGCAGGCATGGTGGACGGCGCGCCGGGGGGGGGTGCTCCGGGAGCGGGACCAGCTGGCGGGCCCGGACCGGCGGCGGCAGGGGCGGCGGGAGGCGGCGCAGCCGGTGGAGGTTTGCGGGCGGCGCGCTTTTCGCGGGCCTTCTTGCGCTTCTCCAACCACTTCAGCTTCTCGTCCATGCGCACGGTGAGCCACTTAATGACGAGGTCGGAGACGCGGAGCCGGCGCTCCACTTCCTTCACCCCTTCGGCCGTGGCGCTGAACACCAGCAGCACGTAGAAGCCTTCGGCGCGTTTGTCCACTTTGTAGGCGAGCTTGCGCACGCCCCACTTGTCGACCTTATCGAGCTTGCCACCACCGGCGGTGATGGTGCCTTCCAGATGACTCACGAACGCGTCGATTTCTTCCTCGGGCGTGTCGTGCTTCACGATGAACAACTCTTCGTAGATCCTCATTGATCCTCTTCGTTCTGACCTTGGGCGCGACGATTGAACCTCGTCATGGCCTTTTCGGCGCCTTCGGCGATGATGGACTCCACTGCATCGGACGCGGTGTCCAGCAGCTCATCCAATTCTTCTAATTGTGCCCGCCGGAAAGGGTCGAGCACAAACTTCGCTCCATCGGCGATCGGATGACCGGGATGGATCCCCAACCGGAGCCGGGGAAAGTCTTGCGAGCCACAGGCGGCGATCACGCTTTTGACGCCGTTATGACCCGCCGACGAACCATTGGGACGAATCCTCAGGTTCATCCAGGGCAGCGCCAGCTCATCGTAGACGAGAAGGAGCCGCCCCATCGGAATCTCTTCCTTCACCAGCAGGCTTTTGACGGCCTGCCCGCTCAGGTTCATGTACGTTTGCGGCTTCACCAGGATGACCGGTTGATTGCCGAAACGGCCGGAGCCCACCAGCGCCATCGATTCCTTCCGCGACACCCGGATCCCGTGACGCTGGGCAAGCCGGTCCACTACGAGAAAGCCGAGGTTATGCGGCGTATGCTCGTACTGCGACCCGGGATTGCCCAGGCCGGCGATCAGCCAGGGCCCTTCGGAAGCCGGAAGCATGGCGGGCGAATCGCTCGATGCTATTTCTTAGCGGCCGGCTTCTTTTCGGCGGGCTTCTTGTCGCCCGCTTTACCTGCGGCAGCCGGAGCGGCTTCTTCCTTCTTACCCTTCTTGGCTACCTCGGGTTCCTTCGTGGCGGCCTCGCCTTCGGCTGCGGCCTCGGTGACGGAGTCGCGCAGGGCGACGACGTGGCAGACGACGGTATCGGCCGGGCTCAACAGTTTCATCGATCCGGTGAGCGGCAGATCTTGCGCGCGGATGCTCTGGCCGATGAGCAGGTTGGTGATATCGACGGTGATGTGCTCGGGAATCTCGTCGGGAAGGCATTCGAACTCGATTTCGCGAAATACGAATTCGAAGTGGCCGCCGTGGATCTTCACGCCCTGGGATTCGCCGGTGGCGTGAATCGGCACCTTGACGCGGATGGCCTTGGTCAAGTCGATACGCAGCATGTCGATATGCATGAGCGTGTCTTTAATCGGGTGGTGCAGCCAGTCGATGACCATGACGGGGGTTAGGCCCTGCCCTGGCACGTCGAGGTTAAAGATGGTGTTGTGGCCCGAGCCGGTGTGAAGAATCTTGTTCACTTCCTTCGGGCTGACGGTGACTGCGACGCTGTCTTTACCAGCGCCATACAGCACCGCGGGGATCTTGCCACTCACACGCAGGCGGCGGGCGGCATTTTTGCCACGCAATTCGCGGGCGTCCGCGGTAATCGTAATGTCCTTACGCATAACTCTCTCTTCCCTGGAGCGTAGCCCTGCGGGCGGCAGGAGCCCTCTGCCTCAGGCCACGGTGTCCAGCGGTTGGGTTTGTTTCCGGAACGTTTAGAGGGAACCCTAAACGAACAGGGTGCTGACCGAGCTCTCTTCGTGAATCGACTGAATGGCGCGGGCCAGCAGGGGCGCCACCGACATCGAGCGAATGCGGCCGCAGGCGGCGGCTGATTCACTTAACGGTATCGAATTGGTGATGACCACCTCTTCGAGACTGGAATTCGTAATCCGTTCCACGGCGGGACCCGAAAGGACCCCATGCGTGGCACAGGCCGAAACCTTCGTGGCTCCATTGGCCAGAAGCGCTTCGGCGCCTTTGACTAGTGTACCAGCAGTATCGATCATGTCGTCGACCATCAGGCAGTGCTTGCCGTAGACGTCGCCGATGATGTGCAGGACCTCGGCCACGTTGACGTCGGTGCGGCGTTTGTCGATGATCGCCAGCGGGGCATCCATGCGTTTGGCGAAGGCGCGGGCGCGTTCCACGCCGCCGGCGTCGGGGCTGACGACGACGAGATCTTCGCCGGCCAGATGATCGAAGGCCTCGATGAGCACCGGGGCGGCGAAGAGGTGATCGACGGGAATATCGAAGAATCCTTGAATGGGCGCCGCGTGGAGGTCGAGGGCGAGGACACGATTAATGCCCGCGGTTTCGAGGAGGCTCGCCACGAGTTTGGCCGAGATGGGCACACGGGGACGGTCCTTGCGGTCCTGGCGGGCGTAGCCGTAATAGGGCAGCACGGCGGTGATGCGGTCTGCAGAGGCGCGTTTGAGTGCGTCGGCCATAAGCAGGACTTCGAAAAGGTTCTTTTCGACGGGCGTACAGGTGGGCTGGACGACGAAGACGTCGGCGCCGCGCACGTTTTCCTGGATCTGAAGGTGAATTTCGCCGTCGGAGAAGGTGCGCACGATGGCGTCGCCGACCTGCACGTCGAGGCACTGGCAAATTTCCTGCGTCAGGGCGTAGTTCGCGTTGCCGGTGAAGATCTTCAAACGGTCGAAGCTCATAGAGAGGTTGAGTGTGACTTCTTCTGTGGAGATGATTTCCTCTTGTTGGAGGAAGCGTTGGAGGCGGACAGGCTTTGCGGCGGCCATTGTGTCGTGCGAACGATACCACTGAGAGCGCGGAACCAGGCGGCGCGGTACCGGGCTGCGCTGACGAAACTTGTTCCAACCGAGGGTACGGCGGCGAGTTGATCCCGGGCCTCGCGGAGCATGGCGCGAGAGGGAAACACCCCGAACAACGTCGACCCACTACCACTCATTCGGGCTGGACACGCCCCAGCCGATTCCAACTTCCGCCGGAGTACCGCCAGGCGAGGATGTTGTCCGAAAACAACCGCCTCAAAATCATTCTGGCAGAAACGATTTCCATCCGGTGACGAGCGCGGCCCCGAAACAGCCTCCACGCAGGCCCGGAAAGTCTCCAGTTTAGGTATCAGTTCCGTGAATGTCAATTCGGATAATGGAGCGCGCGCCAGGGCGCGGTAGGCCTCGGGAGTGGAGACGTGGAGACCGGGTGCGAGCAATAAAACATAAGGCGCCGCGGGCGTGGGAAGAGGGTAAAGCTCTTCGCCGCGGCCGAGGCCGAGCGCGGTTCCACCGGTGAGAAAAAAAGGTACGTCGGAGCCGAGCGCGATGGCGAGGCTGTGCAGTTGAGCGGGGGGGAGCGTGCGGCCGGAGATCGCGGGCAGGGCGAGCAGGATGGCGGCCGCATCGGAAGACCCGCCGCCAAGTCCGCCGCCCATGGGGATGCGCTTGGCGAGGGCGATTTCGAGCGTGCCTTTGAGGTTCACGGCCTCGGCGACGGTGCGGGCGGCTTTGAGGATGAGGTTGTCCGGGATGGCGAGCGGGTCGTCGAGCGTGATGCGCAGCGGTCCGGTGGGGGAGTATCGCAGGCGGAGGCTGTCGGCGAGGGCGACGGTTTGGAAGAGCGTGCGCAATTCGTGAAAGCCGTCGGGACGCCGCCCCAGGACGAGCAGCGACAGGTTGAGCTTCGCGAAGGCGGGTACGGTGACTTCGCGAGTTGTCGTGCGGGTGGCCACGGACTAGTAGTGAAGCAGAGAGTGAATCGCCTGGCCTTCAAGTTTGGAGCGGCCGTTGAGGAAGTCGAGTTCGATGACGAAGGCGAGGCCGGCGACGTCGCCGCCGGCGCGTTGGACGAGACGAGCGACGGCAGCGGCGGTGCCTCCGGTGGCGAGCACATCGTCGACGATGAGGACGCGCTGGCCGGGCTGGATGGCGTCGGCGTGGATTTCCAGCGTGTCGGTGCCGTATTCGAGCGCGTACTCTTCGGCGATGCACTGGGCCGGGAGTTTCTTCGGCTTGCGCACGGGCACGAAGCCTACGCCGAGGGAGACGGCGACGGCAGGCGCGAAGAAGAAGCCGCGGGCTTCGATGCCGAGGACGAGGTCGACCGGGGCGACGCGCGCGGCGTTTTCCAGGCCCTGGATGGTTTGCTTAAGGCCTTCGCCGTCCTTTAAGAGCGTGGTGATGTCGTAGAAATTGATGCCCGGTTTGGGGAAGTCGGGGACTTCGCGGATGAGTGATTTCAGATGGTCCATGGGAGATTGGGTGGGGAAATTTCAGTTTACCAAGGCGGCCGCGCGGCCCACTCGACGCGCATGGAGCCTTGGAGCGATTCGCGCAGTTCGGCGACGGTTTTGCCGAGGCCGGGAACGGTGAGTTGCGGGGCGATTTCAAAGAGCGGCTCGACGACGAAGAGGCGTTCGTGCAGGCGCGGATGGGGGATGGTGAGGCCGTCTTCGTGGAGGATGGCGTCGTCCCAAAGGAGGATATCGAGATCGATGGTGCGAGGTCCGTTGGGGATTTCGCGCTGGCGGCCGAGGCGCGTTTCGATGGCCTGGAGAGCTTGGAGGAGTTGCGCGGGGGAGCGCCAGGTGCGGGCGTGGACGGCGGCGTTGAGGAACCAGTCTTGGGCGAGGAAGCCGACGGGTTCGGTTCGGTAGAGAGATGAGACGGCGACAACGTCGCAGTGCATTTTGAGTGAAGAAAGGGCCAGGCGCATGTTCGAGCGCGTATCGCCGACGTTGGCGCCGAGGGCGATGTAGACGTCAGCCATGGCGGGCCCTGGTGATCTCGACGCCGGGCCAGTCGACGCGCACGTGGGCCAGCGCGGCGGGCTTGCGGACAAGTAGGCGGACGCTTTCGACGAGTGGGAAATCGTTGAGTACGGCAGCGGCGATCGATTCGGCGAGCGATTCGACGAGTGCATAGGGACGCGAGGCTGCGGCGCGGGCCATGGTGTCACGGACGGCGGCGTAGTCGACGGTGTGTTCGAAGCGGTCGGATGCGGCGGCGCGCCGGATGTCGACGGCCATTTCGAGATCGGCGATCAGCTCTTGCGAATGGGCGCGTTCTTCGGCGGGAACGCCGATGAGGCAATCGAGATGAACGCCGTGGAGGAGGATTTTGTCACTCATGCTCGTAGCACCGCCTCAGCCACGGCGATGGCGCGGCGCGCCTGGACGACGTCGTGCGCGCGGATGATGCGGGCCCCCGCGAGCACGGCGGCGGTGATAGCGGCGACGGTGCCGTCGCGGCGGTTTTCCATGGGTTCCATGTCGGCCAGGGTGCCTAAGAACCGCTTGCGCGACGGGCCGATGAGCACGGGGACGCCGAGGGCGACCAGTTCGGGCAGGCGGCGGATCAGGGTGAAGTTGTGGGCGGCGGTTTTGGCGAAGCCGAGGCCGGGATCGATGGCGATGTCGTCGAGGCCGGCGGCGCGCAGGGTTGAGACGCGGCCGGCGAGATACTCCTTCACCTCGGCGGCGACGTCGCGGTAATCGGTGAGGCTCTGCATGGTTTCGGGGGTGCCGCGCATGTGCATGGCGATGCAGGCGGCGTGGTGGCGGCAGGCCACTTCAATCATGGCCGGGTCGCCGAAGCCGGAGATGTCGTTGATGATTCTTGCGCCGCGGGCGAGGCAGGCCGCGGCGACGGCGGGCTTGGTGGTGTCGATGGAGACCACGGCGCGCAGGCCGGCGGCGCGTTCGACGATGGGGGCGACGCGGCGGAGTTCTTCCTCTTCGCTCACGGGGTGCGCGCCGGGGCGGGTGCTTTCGCCGCCGATGTCGAGGATATCGGCTCCTTCCTCGACCATGCGGCGGGCTTGTTCCCAGGCCGCGCCGGAATCCGCCGTGCCTGAATGTGGCGAGCCGGAATGTGGCGCTCCTGCATGTGGCCGGCCGGAATCGAAGAAGCGTCCGCCGTCGGAGAAGGAGTCGGGCGTCACGTTCAGGATGCCCATGAGCAGGACGCGTGGGGTGTCGAAGATGGGCATCATCCCCTCTTGATGGCGAAGCCGCCGGCGGCGATGGGCGCGGCCTCGGCGGCATCGACGCGCCGCACTTCGCCCCAACGCGGCCCGGTGTGGAGCAGCCCTTCGAGCGTACTCAAACTTTGCGCCGTGCCTTGCGCGTGGACCTCGACCGAACCATCGTCCACATTGCGCACCCAACCGGCCAAACCGAGCGTGATTGCGTGGCGTTCGACGAAGGCGCGGAAACCCACGCCCTGCACGCGTCCATGGACGCGATAGAGCCGGGCAACGGTGCGAGCTTCCACTCGCCTAGGATAGCGGCCACGGCGTTACACTTGCCTTGATGGCCTATCCGGAAACCCGACTCCGCCGCCTGCGGGCGAACGAACCCATGCGCCGCCTAGTGCGGGAAACTAAGCTGGAGCCGGAGAATTTCATTCTGCCGCTGTTTGTATGTCCGGGCGAAGGCGTACGCCGCGAGATCTCGTCGATGCCTGGCAACGCCCAGCTTTCCATCGACAAACTGGTGGAAGAGTGCGCCGATGCGCGCGCGCTGGGGATTGGCGGCGTGATTTTGTTTGGGATTCCCGAGTCGAAGGACGAACTGGCGAGCGGGAATTACGATCCAGACGGCATTGTGCAGCGGGCGGTGCGCGCGCTGAAGCGCGAGGTTCGGGGGCTCATCGTCATTACCGATCTGTGCAACTGCGAATACACTAGTCACGGGCATTGCGGCAAGGTAGTGGGCGAAGAGGTGGTAAACGACGAGAGCGTGGAGTGGCTGGCGCGCGCGGCAGTGACACATGCCGATTGCGGGGCCGATATTGTCGCGCCGTCGGACATGATGGATGGGCGGGTGGCGGAGATTCGTGCCGCGCTCGATGCCGCCGGGCACATCAATACGCCCATTCTCAGCTACGCGGCGAAGTATGCCTCGTGCTTTTACGGGCCGTTCCGCGAGGCGGCGGAATCGACGCCGCAGTTTGGCGACCGGCGCAGCTACCAGATGGACCCGCCGAACTGGCGCGAGGCGATCCGCGAGATGGAGCTCGATCTTGAAGAGGGCGCCGACATGCTGATGGTGAAGCCGGCGATGCCGTACCTGGACGTGATTGCGCGGGCGCGCGAGCAGTTCGACGTGCCGATTGCGGCCTATCAGGTTTCGGGCGAGTTCAGCATGATCATGGCCGCGGCGCGCAACGGCTGGATCGACCAGCGGAGGGCGATGATGGAGTCGCTCATTTCGATTAAGCGCGCCGGGGCGGGGATGATTCTCACCTACTTCGCCAAGGATGCCGCGCGCGCACTGGCCTCATGAGCACCGCGCCGCAATACGATTACGAGGCCATTGAGCCCGGCCACTACGACGCCATTTATCATGAGCGCAAAGGGGTGCGGAGCAAGTGGCACCACTTGAAATTCGAGCGGCTGGCGCGGAGCCTGGGAGCCTACGAGCGCCATCTCGATATCGGTTGCGGGCCGGGCACGTTCGTGGGTTCGCTTGGCGGGCCGGGACATTCGACCGGCGTCGATATCGCGCCTGCGCAGATTGAATATGCCAGCGCCCATTACGGCGGGCCAGACCGCGAGTTCCGGACCGTTTCCCCGGAGGCGCTTCCCTTCCGCGATGGCGCGTTCGATCTGGTGACGATGGTCGAGTTGGTGGAGCACCTCACCGAAGAGGATTGTCTGCGCCTGATGGCCGAGGTGCGGCGCGTGTTGCGGCCGGGCGGGCGTCTGATTCTGACCACGCCAAACTACGCCGCGTTCTGGCCGCTGCTGGAGAAGTTGGTGAACCGGTTTGGGACGATTGACTACGCCGATCAACACATTTCGAAGTATCGCCGCGGCTCGTTGCGGATGCTGCTGGTGCGCGCGGGTTTCCGGGTGGAAATGGTCGAGACGTTTTTGTTCACGGGCCCGTTTTTCGCCGCGCTTGGCTGGGGCGCGGCAGACTGGGCCGAACGCAGCGAGCCTGCCTGGATTCGCAAACGTATTGGGCATCTGCTGATTGCACAGGCGGTACGGTAGTGCCGGCTGAACTGACGGTGGTGGTCCCCACATTCAACGAACGCGAGAACGTGCCGGCGCTGTGCGAGGCGCTGGCGCGGGCACTCGAAGGCGTGGCCTGGGAAGTGGTGTTTGTCGATGACGATTCACAGGACGGCACGGCGGGCGTGGTGCGGGAGATTGCGCGGAGCGACGCGCGCGTGCGGGTGATTCACCGGGTTGGCCGGCGCGGCCTTTCGACGGCATGTATTGAAGGCATGCTGTCGTCGTCGGCGGCGTATTTCGCGGTGATCGACGCCGACCTGCAGCACGATGAAGCGGCGTTGCCGGCGATGCTCGAAGCGGTGCGGCGGGGCGGCGCCGATGTTGCGATCGGCACGCGTTACATGGAAGGCGGCGGTACGAGCGACTGGGCGGCCGCGCGCAAGCGCATGAGCCGCGTGGCAACCTGGCTCTCCGATTTTTCACTTGGCACGGGGCTACGAGATCCGATGAGCGGGTTTTTCGTGGTGACGGCCGAAGCATTCCGGGAGGCGGTTCCGCATCTGTCGGGCCGGGGTTTCAAGATTCTGCTCGACCTGATCATGACGCTGCGGGCGCGGCGCGGCGGCGCGTTCCGCTTTGTGGAGGTTCCCTACCAGATGCGTTCGCGGCAGCTGGGGGAGAGCAAGCTGGACACGATGGCGGCCTACGAGTTTGCCGTGCTGATACTCGACAAGCGGGTGGGCAGATTCGTGCCGGTGCGATTCGTGCTGTTCGTGGCGTCGGGATTGGGAGGAGCGGCGCTGCACCTGGCGCTGCTTTACCTGATGCTTGTGGTGTATGGCGCGGGGTTTTTCGAGGCGCAGACGGCGGCCACGCTGGGGGCCATGGTCTGCAATTTTTTTATCAACAACGGGCTCACCTACCGCGACCTGCGGCATCACGGCTGGCGAATCGTTCCCGCGCTGATCAAGTTCATGCTGGCCTGTTCGATAGGGGCAGTGACCAACGTGGCCCTGGCACTGTTTCTTTTCGCACAGTGGGGATTTGCATGGTGGGCCGCCGCGCTGGCGGGAAGCATGATCGGGTCTGTGTGGAACTTCGCCATCAGTTCGACGTTCGTTTGGAAGCGGCGGCGGGCCTAAGGCGCGACGTAGACGCGGTAATCGCGCTGGCCGATCTTGCGCTCGAACACGCGGGCGTCCGGGAAGGCCTGGCGAAAGAGCCGCACCTCGGGCGCGTTCGGATTCGGGCTGATGAGGCACTTGGTTTCGTGCACGTGTTCGGCATAGTAAGCCATTGCCTCTTCGCGCAGCGGCGTGTTGATCTCCATCATCATCTTGTCGAGCAGGAAGGGCGCGGGCGTGGCGTCGAGGAGGAAGTAGACGAGGCCCTGCAAGGCGCGGGGATAGCCCTCGATGTAAGTGGGACGGTTCCCGATGATGTCGCGGACGCCGCTCAGCTCTTCCAGAAAATCGCGCATGGGCCAAGCGCCGTCGAAGGCCTGAGGTTCGTTGGAGAGGGGAAGGGTCGCTCGTTGAAACGGCACGCGGGCGTCCGGGGCAACCTGCGGCGCGGGCGGGGCTGGTCGGAACTTCCTCATTGGCGGCTTGAGGATCGCCTCCACGGGATGCGCCAACTGATATCGAATTGGAAAAAGCCAGATGGCCGCCACCGCGATGGCGGCACGCATGCCCCAGCGCACGGCGGCTCGCGAAGCCGTCCAGCGGGGCAGATCGGACAGAGCGAGCGTGAGCACGGCGGGGAGGGCGATCATCGTATTGATCGAGTGGGAACTATCGCTACGGAACAGCGACGCCGCATAGCAGGCGGCGAGCGCGCACAGGAACGACAGAAAACGCACCTGGCGGGGTTCGAGCGGCGAGCGCAGCGAGAAGGGATCGAAGCGGACGAGTGTGCAAAGCCCCAGGGCGACCACGAGGGCGGGCGTAAAAAGAAACGCGCGATACTGTGGGTCATTTGTACCGGAAGACCAGAGCGAGTTACTGAATCCCTGGACGACGGCGCTGGGGACCAGGAAGTAACAGCGCAGGAATTCCGAGAGGGCGCCTTGGTAGGCGTAGTAGGCGAGCACGGGAATCCAGGCGGCGGCGAGCCCGGCCACGAGCGTCGCGCCGGTGTGGAAAATCGCGCGTCCAGGGAACGTTTGCGACAGCCACAGGAGCGCCAGGCACAACGTGCCCGCCGCAAGCACGGACGAGAGGTTTTCTTGCGACAGCCAGGAAAAGGCCCCCCAGGCCACGCCGAGGGAAAAGGCCACCACGGGCTTGCGCAGCGCTACCGGCAATCCCGCCGCGACAACCAGCACGCCGAGATAGCGCATGGCGTTGCCCCAGCCTGCCCGCTGCATGAAGCGCAGGGTGGCGCCGC
>CAYUZM010000080.1:0-1846 GCA_964449665.1 uncultured Solibacteraceae bacterium | reverse complement strand
CCAGTAATAGAGCGTCAAAGGCGAATAGGGTTGCGCAAACACCAGGGCAAGCGGCGTCGCCCAGAGGGGTACGGAGAGGAGCAGAACCAGGAAGGTGACGAACGTGGCCGCCCAATGAACGGCGGCTCCGGCATTGCGGTAACCCACGATGTCGAACTGGTTCCAGCTCTTCATGAGCGAGTAAGTAGCTAACTGCGAACCTGGTCCATATTGAGTGGATGCCGGGCCGATGTAGGGTAGGTAACCTTTGTCGATCGCCTGCAGGGGGCCGAGGTGCACCTGCTCATGAGAGTCAATGCCGCGGTGGTGGCGTTCGAGGTTCCAGGGCGGTCCGGCGAAGTACCAGGAGAGCGCGGCGGCGGCCAGGGCGAGGATCGCGCGCATGCGCCAGCGGCCGGATTGAGCAGGCGGCTCCGCGCAGGGGGCAGCCGGCGGAAGCGGATCTGGAAGGGCTCCCAATGGCGGCGCGTCCTGGGTTGCTTTGGGCCTGGACTTGTATTTTCGCGGTACGGGCGCGGCCTGCGCTGGCAGGAACTGAAAACCGAAGTGGAAAAGATAGGGCAAGAAGAGAAACGTGCCGATGGCGAGCCAGTAGAGAGCGAAGATCCAACGCTTATCCAAGAAAGGATAGGTGATCCAGTGAATGTACTGATGCTTCGAGGGGAATAGATAGAGGCAGACTGGGACGGCAAGCAGCAAGAGTCCGAGGTGAAGCGCCAGGAGGGCGTAGCGTAAGTCCGAGAAGTTCCATTGTTGGGGCAGGCGGAGGTAGCCGAACAGCCATGCCGCGGGAAGCAGCAGAGTCCCGGCCCACATGCCGTAGGCGATGAGCTGGGTAATTTCGGATTTCGCTGCGGGGAAGCGGTGGGGCGCTTCCTGCGTCGCCATAAGCAGGTAGAGAATGGCCGAGGCGAGCAGAACTGTGATCGGCAAGGCGCGCAGGCACCCTGTTACGGAAACATTGCGGAGAGCGAGTAAGAGGCTGCGAGGCAATTCACTAGGGTAGCTCAGGCGCTCAGAGACGGCACCGCACACTGGAGGCAGGGCGCTTTCTTAGGTGCGCGAGCCTACGGGCGCGAGGGGACTTACAAGCCGACGGGCTTACGGGCGGCAGATCTTAAGTAGATTTTGACGGGCGGTGCTTGGCCGGGACGGGAGGCCTGTCGCGCTAGAGATCGATGATGCCTCTTTGCGCGGCGACGACGACGGCCTGGGTTCGGTCCTTGACGTCGAGGCGGCGGAGGATGATGTTGACGTGCCACTTCACGGTGCCGCGGGTGATGTTGAGGGCGGCGGCGATTTCCTGATTGTTGAGGCCTTTTACGACCAGGCGAAGAACGTCGACTTCGCGGGGGCTGAGGGCGGGTTTAGTAAGTTTGGCCGGGACGTTGTTCAAGATGCTGCGGGGGATGTAGCGTTCGCCGGCGTGGACGCTGCGGATGGCTTCGAGGAGTTTCAGGTGGGACATTCCTTTGAGAACGTAGGCCTGGGCTCCGGCGGCGAGAGCTTTACGAATATTCTCGTCGCCTTGATAGGTGGTGAGGACGATGACGGCGCAGGATGGGCAGTCGGCGAGGATGGCTTCAGTGGCTTCGACGCCGCTCATTTCGGGCATGCGGAGATCCATGAGGATCACGTCGGGCAAGTGTTTGCGGGCGAGGAGGACGGCTTCGGCTCCGGTGCGGGCCTGGCCAACGACGCACATGTCGGGCTGGGTGTTGACGATGCCGGCAATGCCCATGGAGACGACGGGGTGGTCATCGGCGATGAGGACGCGGGTGGGCGCGGTTTCGGGCGTCCTGGTTTGCGAAACTGGCTGGGGCGTACGAAGGGGGGGGGGTTGAAC
>CAYUZM010000079.1:0-12563 GCA_964449665.1 uncultured Solibacteraceae bacterium | reverse complement strand
CGGGGTGACGCTATTCCGTCCCGACGGCAATCTGCGCGCGCTCGACGAGATCGAGGCCGATGTGATCCGCCTCGCCATCGGCCATTATCGCGGTCGCATGACCGAAGTCGCACGCCGCCTCGGCATCGGACGCTCGACGCTTTACCGCAAATTGGGCGAGCTCGGAATCGACCAAAGCGCTGCTTAAGGGATTCTACAGTCTCGAAACTGCAACGACCGGCTGGCAACAGCCGGTTGTACAGCGATGAGGGTCTTCTTCTTCCGATTACGGACAGCAAAGAAGAAGGCCCTCATCTAGCTGTTTCGCGTTACTATCGCGGCGATGACGACCGCCGCTGACCTCATCGCCGAACTCGAACGCCACGCCGATCCCGCCGCAGTGGATGGGCTCAAGCGATTCGGCATCGCCACGGCCAAACTGAAACCCGATTGGGGACGTCTCAACCCGGCCCAAAAAGCCAAAGGCATCCTTCAGCGCGGCGGCACCCAGTTTGTTTATGCCCTCTTCCTGCTGCCCATCATGGGTCTCATCCTCTACACTGCCGTCAGCAACGAATGGACGGCAATTCTTCGTCTTCCGCGCCAGGATCTTACCGGCGGTCTCCACTGGGCCGGCGAGTGGATTAGCTCCCTGCTCACCTACATGGCCGGTCTCTTCTTTGCCATCGGCCTGGTCGACCTCCTATGGCAAACGCGCAAATTCCAAAAGAGCATGCGCATGAGCAAACAGGAGATCAAGGACGAGATGAAGGAGATGGACGGCAACCCTCTCATCAAGGCCAAGATCCGCCGCCTCCAACGCGACCTCTTGCGCCGCAAGATGGTCCAGGACGTCCCCAAGGCCACCATGGTCGTTGTCAATCCCACGCACTACGCGGTCGCGCTCCGCTATGTGCCCAGCGAGAATGCGGCCCCGCGCGTCGTCGCCAAAGGACGCGACCACCTCGCACTCCGCATTCGTAAGATCGCCAACGAACATCAGGTACCCATCGTGGAGAATCCGCCGCTCGCGCAGTCACTTTATAAGTTCGCCAAAGTGGGTCACGATATTCCTCCGCATCTGTACCGCGCCGTGGCTGAAGTCCTGGCGTACATCTACCGTGTCATGCAAGGGAGGTTGCCGCGCTGACGCCACAACCCATTGCCCGGTTGGCATCGCAATTGCTTATGGCCTCCCAGGCGCGCCGCGCGTCCGCATAAATGGCCTCAGGAAGCACAGCCGTATCCGCAATCAACGTCGCCGGACCGCCGACGCAGCACCCGCCCGCCGAGCCGCGCCACGCCAAACACACGCCAGGCACTCAACCTGCCACGGGGAACAAGGACAAACCCTGGGCCGACATCCCATGGTCCGAGCTGACTGTACCGATCGCCGTACTGTCAGTCATCCTCGCCATGATCGTCCCGCTGCCTTCGTGGCTGCTGGATTTCCTCATCGCCATCAATATCACGCTTTCGGTGATTGTCCTGCTTGTCGGCATCTATGTTTCGAAACCCGTCGACTTCAGCGCGTTCCCCACGACGCTTCTCTTGATGACGCTATTCCGGCTTGCTCTGAATATCTCCTCGTCGCGTCTGATTCTCATGAACGGCAACGCGGGAACCGCCGCCGCGGGCCACGTCATCGAGGCATTCGGTAGCTTTGTCGTCGGCGGCAACTATGTGATCGGGACAGTCATCTTCCTTGTCCTGATCGCCATTCAATACGTCGTCATCAACCACGGCGCGGTGCGCATCTCCGAAGTCACCGCGCGTTTCTCCTTGGACGCCTTGCCCGGCAAGCAGATGTCGATCGACTCCGACCTCAACGCGGGCCTCATCGACGAGGCCGAAGCCAAGCAGCGCCGCAAAGGCCTCGCCATGGAGGCCGAATTCTACGGGGCCATGGACGGCGCATCGCGCTTCACCCAGCGCGACGCCGTCGCGAGCATTCTCATCACGGCCATTAACATCATCGCCGGGTTCTTGATCGGCGTCCTTCAGCACGGCATGGAGCTCAAGCGCGCCCTTGCCACCTACACGGTCCTCACCATAGGCGACGGTTTGGTTACCGTCATCCCGGCCCTCATGATCTCCGTCTCCGGCGGGTTGATCGTCACCCGCGCGAACAACGAACAGCGCATCGGCAAAACCTTTGAGCAACAAGTCTTCAGCAACCCGCAGCCGCTCTTCCTCGCCGCCGGCGTGCTCACGACGATGGCGCTCTTCCCCGGACTGCCTACGCTTACCTTCCTTGGGCTAGCCGGCCTTACTGGTGGCTACGCGTGGCGCCTGCGGCAACGCGCCCTGGTCGCCGAAACGAAGGTGGAGGCTCCCGCGCCCGCCAAGGACAAGGACAATATTGAGTCTCTGCTCAAAGTCGAACTTCTCTCCGTCGAAGTGGGCCTGGGGCTCGTGCGGCTGGTCGAAGGGGCCCAGAATTCGCCTCTCTTACGGCGGATTGCCGCGATCCGGAAACAGTTGGCCGGTGACCTGGGATACCTCCTTCCGCCAGTACGGGTGACAGACAACCTGGGCCTTCGTGCAGGAGAATATGTCATCTCCATAAAGGGGAATGAGATCGCTCGTTACGAAATCCCACAAGGATGTGAGATGGCAATTGCAGCGGGAGCGAAATCGGATCCGCCTCCGGGCGCGCGGCCCACGCGCGAGCCTGCCTTCGGCTTGCAAGCGTGGTGGATTCCCGCGCCCCAGGCCGAAGCCGCGCGCCAGGCTGGCTTCACCGTTGTTGACGCCGTGAGCGTCCTCGGGACCCATCTCTCGGAGATTGTCCGCCGCAACGCCTTCGAACTATTCACGCGCAAAGACGCGAAGAAAGTGCTCGACCGCGTGAGCGAAGACAACGCCCGCCTGGTTGAGGACCTCGTTCCGAAACTGCTCGCCCTCCCCGTCGTACAACGCGTACTGCAGTTCCTGCTGCGCGAACGCGTTTCCATCCGGGACGCCAGTTCCATTTTGGAATCCCTGAGCGAAGCCGCGCAGATTACCAAGAATCCGACTCTGCTATGTGAATACGTCCGCCAGAGCATGAAACGCGGGCTCGTTCAGCCCTATCTCAATACCAATGGAGAACTTCCCACGTATTTTCTCGACCCCGCCATGGAGCAGGCCCTCGAAGGATGCGTCGAACATGGTGAACACGCCTCGCACCTCAACCTGCCGCCACAAAAGGTCCGTGAATTGCTTGAACGATTCCAGCGCGCTGTCAGCGCGCCAGAGGCTACGGCAGTCGTCCTGACCTCGTCGACCATCCGCTTTTTCCTCCGCCAACTGCTGGAGGCAACCTTTCCCAACCTAGCCGTGCTGTCCCACGGCGAGGTTCCGCCAGGGCTGAAAGTAACCGGCCTGGGGACGATCCGATAGAAGGGACACCGGCCTGAGCCATGCGCCTGAAATCCTACTTTGCATCCACTGTGGAAGAGGCGATTTCGCTTGCCTCGCGGGAATTGGGCGAGGACGCCATGCTGGTCTACTCGCGCGAGACCATGCCGGAGGCACGCAACCTTGGCCGCTATGAGGTAGTCTTCGCGCTCGAAGCAGAGGAGCAAGGCCTGGCACCCTCTTTACCAGTCCAGCCAGCCGCCCGCACGGGCACGGTTCCTCCACCATTATCGAGCACAGTCTCATCCGCGTACCAAGCCGTTGAGGTCACGCCCCACAACTCCGCCCCCTCCGTGCAAGCGAACGAATCCAGCACGCCGTGGCGCGAATTGCGCGCCGACCTTCTCGAAATGAAGCGCCAGTTCGCCGCCATAGAGCGCCTCATCGTCCACACCACTGGCGCTGTCGCCGCCAATCGCTGGAGCGCCCCCTGCGAAGAGCTGTATCAGGAAATGCTTGCGCAGGAGTTTCCAAACGACCTCGCCGCCGCCATCGTATCCGCCGCTGATCGCGGACCACTGTCCGGCCAGGGCTTTGACCGCGAGACCGCCGTCGCCGAACTGGTGTCGCGCATTGGTGCGCTCCCATGCGGGGCCGCCGCCCTGCGCGCGGGCTGCGCCCATGCCTTTATAGGTCCGGCTGGGGGAGGCAAGACCACCACGCTCGTCAAGCTGGCCGTGCTGCTCGGTATGGAACAACGCCTGCCTGTCATGCTGGTCTCCCTCGATTCCCGGCGCATCGGCGGCAGCGATCAACTCAAGACATTCGCCCAGATTCTCGGAGTGCCGTTTACCGCGATCGATCACCGCTCAGCTCTCGAACGGCTACTGGAGAATGAAGGCCGGCGTCAGACGTTGTTTTTCGATACGCCCGGTTTCAACGACGAGGATCTGGCCGAGCTAGCCTGGCTGTCCGCGTCATTGCGAAATAGCGCCGCCGTGCAAACGCATCTGGTGTTGCCCGCCCATCTGCGAACCAGGGATTGGGCACGCTTGGTCCACCGGTACGAACCGTTCCAGCCATCCAGCTTGATGTTGACGCACATGGACGAATGCGAGACCGTCGGAGGCCTAATTGGCGAAATGCTGCGTTTCGGTCTACCCATTTCGTATTGCGGTATGGGGCAGTCGATTCCGGAAGAGATCCGCGCATGCGATCCCGAGTGGCTGGTGCGCCGCGCGTTGCCGTCCATCGCGAACGCTGTCTCCGTCCGTGCTGGCGGCAGCGCGAACTGGGCGGTGGCGTGAAGAAACGGGTCCAAGTGGGAGAAATGAAATGAGCAGGTCGGGAATGCGCACATATGCCGCGCAACAGCAGGCCGGGGGCGAGGACCGAGAAAAACTGATTCTCGAGCACCTCCCGCAGGTCCGGTTGATCGCTCGACGGATTCACGAGCGGTTGCCGGAAAGTGTCAGTCTGGAGGACCTCGTGTCGACCGGCGTCGTGGGGTTGATCAGCGCGATTGACCACTTCAAGCCGGAGCACAACGTCAAGCTAAAGACGTACGCCGAATATAAGATCCGCGGCGCTATTCTTGATAGCCTTCGCGGCCTCGATTGGGCTCCGCGGCAACAACGCCGCAAGTGCAAACAAATTGAAGCGGCGATCGCCATTATCGAGCAGCGCGTCCACCGCACGCCGACCGAGGACGAGATTGCACGCGAACTCGGGCTTTCGATGGAGGACTACCACGAGTGGCTGGTCGACGTCCGCGGCGTCAACCTGGGCAGCCTCGAAGGCAACGCCAATGAAGAAGAAGGGCGCGATCTGCTCAAGTTCATTTCTGATTCGGAGGAAAACTGGCCTTCGCGGCTGATGGAACGCGCCGAACTCGAACGCCTCATCGCCGAAGCCATCGAACGCATGCCCGCGATCGAACGTACAATTCTTGGGCTCTATTATCACGAGGAACTGACGCTGCGCGAGATTTCGAAGATTGTTCACCTGCACGAGAGCCGTGTGTCGCAGCTGAAATCGCAGGCCATTTTGCGCCTTCGCTCCTTCATCGCGAAGCGCTGGCCGATCACCAAAGGAGAAGCGACGCGCTAGCCGGCCTAGCAGAAGAGGCGCCACGGCCTTTACGGATCGCCCCGCCCCAGAAAACACGCGCGGAAGGGCGCCGCCGCCGTCAATGAGAGGATGCAATGCCAACCGAGCTAACCCAACAAACCGCGCTATCCTGGCTCCTCCACGCATGGCGGCCCCGGTTCGCGGAATCGCTCGGAACCATGACGGGATTCACCGTCGAGGCCAGCGACTCCTCGGCCACCCAGGTTCCACCCGATTCCCTGTGGTGGGATCAGCCGCTCAGCCTTGGCCGGGGCGTTAGCGTGCGCATCGGCGCCGCGCCCGACGTGTGGAAGGCCTTCGGCACGGCCGCGCTGGAAGCAGCAGGACTGCAGGATACTACCGAGGACGATGTTCGCGGAACGTACCTCGAAATCCTCGGCCAATCGCTTTCCGGACTTGCTACTGCCATCGGCGCGCTCGTCGGCCGCGAGGTCAACTGCGAGCCAGGCCAACTCGAATCCACCGCGTTCGACAGTGCCCTCGGTGCCCACTTCGAGGTCGAAGGCGGCGTCGCGGGAACCCTGTGGCTGTCGGTCTCAAACGAATTGCTCTCTGCCGTCCTTGCCACCTCCGACGGGGGAGGGGGCGCCGCACAAGCAGCCGCCGCAGGCGCGGGCGGCGGCGACTCCCGCTCTGGCCAGGCCACAGCCAAGGCCGCCTACGATCTTCTTCTAGATGTAGAGATGCCCGTCAGCGTCTCCTTCGGCCGCGCCCACATCCCTCTCAAGGAAGTCCTTAAGCTCACCTCCGGTTCAATCGTCGAATTGAACCGTACCGTCACCGAGCCGGTTGAAATCATTGTCAACAACTGTGTTATCGCCAAGGGTGAAGTGGTGGTGATCGAAGGAAATTACGGCGTGCGCATCCATCAGGTGATCAGCCGGAACGAACGCTTGCGGACCCTCTACTAGCCCGAGGGCGAGCACCAGAAGGATCTATATGGGTTCCACATTCGACATCTTGCTCCACCCGCTGGCGGCTTACGTTGCACTCACTCTTGGGCTTGGTCTGAGCATCGGATTATTTGTTCAGGTGAAATCGGAAATGCGCCGCCAAGCTAAGCGTTGGAACGACGAGCGAACGGCATTGCAGGCCGCGAACCTCGCTTTGCGGGGCGCACTGGACGACATTCGCCGCCCGCCCGCTTCGGACGCATCCACGCCCGTTCAAGCACTTCCCGCGATCCGCTCTTCTCTCAATATGACCCGCCGTTCCCAGGTGCTGCGCCTACACCATCGCGGCGAAGGGCCCGACCAGATCGCGGCGGCGCTTGGCGTCCCCGTTAACGAGGTCGACCTCATGCTCAAGGTGAATAAGATGGTGAACGAGCGCTAGCCGTGTACGGGGCCGCCTTACCGGTCCTCGTCCTCACGCTGGGTGATCCGCCGCTCACGGCGCTCGTTCTCGGACTCTTCTTCGAGCGTCACGGTGAAGGCTAGCTCTTTTTTCTCGCGTACCACGCCCATCGGGAAAGTCCGCCGCGGCCGCACGGCCCGCATCTCCACCGACACCTCGCGCGGCGAATCCACCGGCTTCCCATCGACCTTCACAATCACGTCGCCCGCTTTTATCCCCGCCTTCTCGGCTGAAGAACCTTCGGCCACCGACCGCACCAGCACGCCTCTGTCCACGCCAAAGAACTGTGCCAACTGCCCCTCGACGCCTTCGGCCTCAATGCCCAGCATCGAACTCTTCCATGTTGTGAACGCTCTCGGAATGTCCGGAATCCACACTTGTGGCATTTGCGGCATTTCGCGTAGGCTCGACAACGATTCCACCAGTTCCTTAGGTGTCTTGGCCTTCCGCTTCCCGATCACCGCGACCACAGTTTGGGCGCCGCCGTTGCGCCACAACCCAATCTTTACCTGCCTGCCCGCGGGCGTCTCGCGAACCAACCGTACAAACTGCTCGGTTCCTTCCACGCGGTGCCCGCTAAACTCGAGCACTACGTCGTTGGCGAGCATGCCCGCTTTTTCGGCCGGACTACCCGGCTCGACCCCGGTGATCTCGACCCCTCGCTCTTCCTTGAGCTTCAACTCGCGCGCCCGTGCCGAGTCGACGTCGGTTGCATGCACGCCCAGAAAACTGCCACCGCCCGCCGTCCAAACCATCACCTGCGGTTGCTGCTGTTGTTGCTGCGCCGGGGGCGGCTGAACCGGAGCCCCGGGCGCGGCCGGAGCCGGCGCCGGCTTTTGCGCAACCAACATGCTGCAGGCGACCGCGCCCGCGAGAAGAATTTGTGGATACTTCATGACCTACTCTTTTCGACGCAGGAAGATCGTACCTCGTGAGGCGGCCACGCGCAAAACCGGCCCTCCCCCGTTGAGATTCCCTTCCGCTAAAACCGGGCCACGTACCGGAGCGATCACGGGCAGTACGCGAATTTCGGAGAATTCGCTCACAATCCGCCCATACTTGCCCGGCAACTCATTCATGGCCTGCACCGTCACCGCGAGCCGCGCCGGAATCACCACCGTGATATCGCCGCTCGCCGAATTCAAGACCGAATTTTCCATCCGCATTCCGCCCGCCCATTCGGCCAGAATGCTCCCCGCGGCCGTCGATACGTTCACCGGGCCCGAAACATTGCGCAACCGTACGCCGCCCGCCACCGAATCGCACTGCACCCCGCGCGCCGAGCCCACCTGAATTCCGCCGCCGCCGGTGTGTGCGTTCACCACGCCGCCGGCTTCGTAAATCTTGATCACGCCTCCCAGCGTACGCGCCGAGACATTTCCGCGCGCCCGCGTCACTTCTACATTGCCTGCCCCGGTCGACGCATGAACCCGCGACAACGCCTCTTCCACAATCACGTCGCCACCGCCAGTCTCCAGCCACGACTCGCCTTCCGCCCGCTGTACATGTATCGGTCCACCCGCCGTCAAACAGCGAATCGAGCCCTTCACCGATTGAATGTCCACCGGGCCCCCGCCCGTTGTCAGTTGCAGCGATCCGTGAATCGTGCCCGCCTGCACCGGACCGCCGCCGGTCTCGCAGTTCAACTTACCCGACAGTTGATCGAGCGTCAGCGCGCCTGTCTGCGTGAATACATGCGCATCGGCCAAATTGCGCGGCACCCGAAGCTCCAATTGCGGAGCGCGGTTGAATCCCGGCGCCGCGTGCAGCGTCAATGTCGGGACCCCGTTCACTTTGTCGAAGACGATCGCAAACAGGCCTAGCAACCGCCGCGCTTGCGCTTCATCGTAGGCCCGTGCCCGGCGTGTGAGTTTGTATTCGATGCGCGCGATGTCGGCGCCCACCATCGTCACTGCGCCAATGCTATTCACGCGCAGACGCTGCATTCCCCGCGCGGGAAAATTCCCGCGTTCCACCGCGCTCCACTCCGCGCCATCATGCTCCAACGGCAACGGCTGTTGCTGGGATATGCTCTGAGCGGGAATCAACGATGCGGCCAACAAAGGAAACAGGGCACGGCAAATCATGGTTAGAAACTATCCACGCTTGCGTTCAAATCGCGCAGGATGCGCTGGGTCCGCTGGCGGATGTAGTCGTTGTCCTCGCGTTGCATTAGCTGCTGCAACGCGCCTACCACGTCGCGTTGTTTGTGCTGCACCAGCAGGTCGATCGCCTGGGTGCGGATTCCAGGATTCGTATCGTTCAACAACACGTGCGTCAGTGCGGAGCGCACTTCCGGATGCGCCGCATACCGCTTCAATCCCTGCAATGCCTTCATGCGCACGCCGGAATTCTCATCGCTCTGGAGGGCCGCGATGAGCGCCTCGCGCACTTCGTCCGTCGCCGTCTCCTGCTGCAACAGGTCGAGCGTCTCCACGCGCAAGCCAGGATCGCCCGGATCCTGCGCCGCGGCAAGCAACAACTGGCGCACGCGGGCGTCATCCACCTTGCCCGTCACCATCCGCTCCCGCGTCTCCTCCACCGTGATCTTCACAAGCCCATTCTGATCGGGCTCCACAAAACGAACCCGCGTCCCGCTCACTGGCACGGTGTCGAACGTCGGCCCCACCTTTGCCGCCTGCGGCAATGTCAGCCTCGCCCCGAGAAAACCAATCGCAATCATGGCCAGCGCGCCCAAGGGCCGCGTCCACGCCGGCGTCAAAAATCGCGGTCTCGCCACGTCCGTCAGCCGCTGCCACCATGACTGTCCACGCTGCTCCACCGCCTCCTCGCGTATGCGCAACCGCAGTTCACGACGGCAATCCATCAGCAGTGGCGCGGGCACCGGTTCGGCCGTCTGATCGAGTGCGGCGTGGAGGCTTCGCATACTCTCCAGTTCCTGACGGCAATGCGCGCACCCGGCCAGATGCTGTTCGATCTGTTCTTCCTCGTCGAAGCTCAATTCGCCATACAAAAGAAAGGCAAACTCGGCTTGGACGTTCTCGCAGGTCATACGAATTCCCCCAACGCGGCGCGCATCTTTTGCGTCGCGCGGAACAAACAATTCTTGGCGGCTTCTTCGCTCGTGCCTAACACTTCGCCGATGGCCCGCAGCCGCATGCCCTGATGATGCCGCATTTCAAATACCGTCCGCTCGCGTGGTGTAAGCTGTTCCATCACTTGGTTCAACCTTCCGCGCAACTCCCGGCTCAACAAGTAGCGCTCCGGATCGCCGCTCACACCAGGCTCGGGAATCGTCGAAATTCGGTCCCGCGGACCCTCTTCCGTCTCCACCACCGTTGACTCCTCTTTCCGTACCTTTCGCTTGCGCAAATGGTCGAGGCAGAGGTTCGTCACAATTCTGTAAAGCCAGGTGTGAAAGGTGCAATCGAAACGGAAACTGTGCAGATTTCGATGCACACGGAGGAACGCTTCCTGATAGATGTCACGTGCATCTTCTTGAGAACGCAGCAGGTTATACGCCAGCCGGAGGACCGCCTGGTCATAGGAATGCACGAGCTGCTCAAACGCCTGCTCGTCCCCCGTCTGCGCCGCTCGTATGAGTGCCGCTTCGTCCACCAAGGGGCCTTTCTTGAGTACCCCGGCGACCGTGGCTGCTTCGGTTAGTCCGTTCAACAACCTTGTAGACGGGGTTTTGTGAAAAAGGTAACGACTACAGAATACGACGCCAGGGGCGAAAAGGTTGCGCAGATGTGGGAAGCAGATTTCCGATCGGCTGTCAGCGACCCAGAATGACGCCAACGTCGTTCAGCGTGAGGATTCGAAATATTCTGGCGGTGCCATCCAGGCTTGCCGTCACAATCGCCTTTCCGTCCGGCAGGAAAGCGGCTGAGTTGACAGGACTTGCGTGAGATCCAAGAATTGCATCGAGAGAACCCGAAGGAACATTCCATATGCGGACAAATCTATCGTCACCCGCGGTCACGATTCGATTGCCATCTGGAGAGAAGGATGCCGCACGCACGCTACCGTTGTGCCCTTTCAATACTGTCACCAAGTGTCCAGACGACGAATCCCAAATACGAGCCGTGCCGTCATGGCTGGCCGTTAGGATGTGTCTGTCGTCCGGAGAATAAGAGGCGTAATTTACGGCTGCAGTGTGGCCATGAAGCGTGAACACCAATTGACCGGATGCCGAATCCCAGACACCTGCGGTGTGATCCTGGCTCGCGGTAACAACACGCTGGTTGTTGTGGCTAAACGATGCTGCCATAACTCCAGCCAGATGGCCGTCGAGGGTCGTTTCCAACCTGCCCGATGTGGCATCCCACACACGCGCTGTCTTGTCATCGCTACCCGTGACAATCCGTCTCCCATCGGACGAGAACGACGCTGCATTAATCCAACCCGTGTGGCCATTCAGACGCAGCGTCTGTTGACCGGTGGCAGCGTTCCAAATGAGACCCGTACGGGACTCACCTCCGGCAAGAATGTACTTTCCGTCCGGTGAATAGGAGGCGCACGTCAGCGCCCCAGAGTGGCTTTCGAACTTTGCTATAGCTTTTCCCGAGACGCTCCAAATTCGCGCGCTCCCGTCTTCACTCGCTGTCAGAACCTGTTGTCGATTCGGCGAGAGCGATGCGGTGTGGACCCAACTCGTGTGACCTCTGAGCTCAGTCACCAGACGGCTGGTTAAAGAATTCCAGATACGGACAGTTTGGTCTTGGCTTGCCGTGACGATTCGCTTGCCGTCCGGTGAGAAAACGGCAGTCCGAATAGCGTCGGTATGGCCTTCAAGTTTTGTAATAAGCTGACCGGAGAGAGCATTCCAGAGTCGCGCTGAATCGTCGTTACTTCCAGTGAGTATGTACTTATCGTCCGGTGAGAATGAGCCGCTAGAGATTGTGTCGGTATGACCTTCAATGCGAGTAATTAGTTCGCCCGACGACGTTTTCCAAACCAAAGCACGTCGATCGCTCGCCGTAAGAATTCGTTTGCCGTCATGTGAAAAACACGCGATCTTGACCATGCCAGTATATCCCTCCAGTACGGCCAACACCTTTCCCGTGCGCGCCTCCCAAACGCGCGCCGTGCGGTCAATGCCCCCTGTAACGATGAGATCGCCGTCCGGCGAATAAACAGCGGAGATGAGCCTGCCTCGGTGCCCAGTTAGCTTTACCATCAAGCGTCCAGAGGAGGCGTCCCAAACGCGAGCGACACCGTCCTCGCTAGCCGTTATGACATTGCGGCTATCTGGGGAAAAGTTCGCCGTAGTAATGGTGGCAATACGGATCTGATGACTCGATGTCATCGAAGCACCCCAAATGCGCACGATGCCGTCTCTCGTCGCCATCAGGATTCGCTTTCCATCGGGGGAAAATGCTGCTCCAGCGAAGGCATCGGATGCGCCTTCAAGTTGTGTTAGAAGTTGCCCTGAAGCGGAACTCCATACGCGTGGATTGCTGGTCGAAGACGTTGTCAGGATTCGCTTGCTATCGCCAGAGAAGGAAGCGAAGGTTACTCCTCCGGCCATCATGTCAAGTGTGGCAACCGATTCGCCGGTTGCCACATTCCAGATCCGAGCGGTGCTGTCAGCGCCGGCACTCAGAACCATTCGGCCGTCTGGAGAGAAAGAGACTGCATTCACAGTCTCTGTGTGGCCTTCGAGTTTCTGTGGAGGGAGCTGAAACGAACGTGCGATCGCTGTGTGTGCTTGTTCGGTTCTCGATAGCTGCCACGCCTTATTGACTATCACATAATATAGCGGATCAGAAAGGAAGCGAAGACTGTTTCCA
>CAYUZM010000078.1:0-12567 GCA_964449665.1 uncultured Solibacteraceae bacterium | reverse complement strand
CACTATGCGAACCGAACCCGGCGGTGGCGCGTCGGCCGCCGCCTCTACTTCCGGCCGTTCCGCGGCCACCTGCAAACGCGGTGCACTCATTCGGATCCTCCTCAAAGGTTTGATGTCACCAGAATGGTTGCGGGTGCAAAGACGGTTCCCGCCCCTCACTTCGCTCCAACATTCCGGATTGTAACAGCATGGTGACCCGGTTCGTGACGTTTCTCGCTCACCTTCTCTGGCGGCCCGCTCACGGCAGCGGACGGCCCGCTCACGGTTTGCGGGTAGGGCTGAGGCGCGGCGGGCCTCAAAATGTGAACAGCCAGTATTCCAACATGCTTAAATACTTCGCCATTTTCTTTCTGGCGGGCGTCCCCGCCATGGTCACCGCCCAAACTCCGAACACGGGCAAATTGCAGGGAACGGCCACTTTGGGCGGCGAGAACCGGCCGCTTCACCACGCAATGATTCTCATCCCCAAGATCGGCAAGTCGGTGGAGACGGCCGAGGACGGCAGTTTTTCGATCGAGGGCGTGCCGCCGGGCGAGTACGAGGTGGTGGCGCACATGCACAACATGGGCGACGAGCGGCGGCGGGTGGCGATTCGAGGAGGAGAGACGGTGAAGCTCGCCTTCGCCTTGCGGCTGGAGAGCATCCGGACGGAGATGACGGTGACGGCGACGGGGCAGGAGGAAACGTCGCTCGAAGCGGTGCAGTCGGTGGCCTCGGTTGGTTCGCTGGAGTTGGCGGGCAAGGCGTCAGCATCGTCGCTGGGTGAGTTACTGGAAGATCAAACCGGCGTAGCAAAGCGCAGTTTTGGACCGGGCAACAGCCGGCCGGTGGTACGCGGCTTTGACGGCGACCGCGTGCTGGTGCTGCAGGATGGCATCCGCACGGGAACGCTCTCGTCGCAATCGGGCGATCATGGCGAGCCGGTGGACTCGTCGTCGATTGAGCGGGTGGAAGTGGTGCGCGGGCCGGGCACGCTGCTTTATGGTTCGAACGCGATTGGCGGCGTGGTGAACATCATCGACGACCATGCGCGTATCGACGGCCACGATCACGAAGGGGTGCGCGGGCATGTTTCGGGCACGGGCGGCACGGACAACGCGCAGGGCGGGGGCAGCGGCGGGTTCGAGTTCGGCAAGAAGGGCTGGATCTTCTGGGGCGGCGGCGGCGGTACGCGTTCGGGGGATTACTCGGCGCCGACGGGGAGGATCGACAACTCACGGAGCGATCTGCAGCACGCCAATGTCGGGTTTGGGAAGAGGACCAGCGCCGCGTCGTTCTCGCTGCAGTACAACCTGCAGGATGGCGCGTACGGCATTCCTTTCGCGAGCCAATTCCATAACCATGGCGAAGACGGTGCAACCGGCCAGGCTGGGGAATCCGAGCGGGTCGGCATCGCCTTCCGCCGGCAACAGATACGCTTGAACGCGTCGCTGCTGCAGTTAGGTTCGCTTGCGGAGCGGTTCGACCTGAAGCTCAGCTACACGGACTGGAACCATCGGGAATTGGAGGGCGCGGCGATCGGCACGGAGTTCTTCAACAAGCAGTTCATCTACCGCGGCGAGTTGGTGCAGAAGCGGCGTGGCCCGTGGAACGGCTCATTGGGATTCTGGGGCATGCAGCGCGACTTCAAAGCGATTGGAGCGGAAGCGCTGGCCCCGCCCGTGGAGCAGTCGGCCTTTGCAGTGTTCGGCCTGCAGCAGTTGAACTTTGAACGCGTGCGGCTGCAATTCGGAGGGCGCATTGAAAACAACCGCTACTCGCCGCGCGGGCCGCTGGCGGCGCTTGCCCACAATCACGAGGAGGCGGGAGCCGATGCGGATGGGGAGGAAGAAGCGCACGAAGACGAGAACGCCCCCAAGCGCGGATTCACCGGCTTGAGCCTGGGCGCGGGCGCGAACTTCCGTCTTTGGTCCGGCGGGGCGTTTGTGGCAAACTACTCACACTCGTATCGCGCGCCCTCGCTCGAAGAGTTGTATAACTTTGGGCCCCACGTGGGGAACGTAACGTTCGAGGTCGGCAACCCGCAATTGAGCCGCGAGCGCTCCGACGGAATCGATCTTTCGCTGCGCCACCAGGCCGGGCGCGTACGCGCCGAGTACAACTTCTTCTACTACCGGATGAACAGCCTGATCTATCTCGCCCCCACGGGCCACATTGAAGAGGGCCTACCCGAAGCGGACTACTTACAGGCGAACGGGCGGTATTTTGGCCATGAGATGAAGTTTCAGGTTTCGCTGCACGACAGCCTGACGCTGCTGACTGGAATTGACCAGGTGACGGCGAACGTAACGTCTGCAAACACGCCGCTGCCGCGCATTCCGCCATTTCGCGCGCGCGTGGGCTTCGACTATCGCAAGAAGGGATTCAACGTGCGTCCGGAACTGGCGATGTCGTGGAGGCAGGACAAAGTCTCGCCCAACGAGCTGCCAACAGCCGGGTATGTGTTACCGAACCTGAACGCGAGCTATACGGTGGCGGGCCAGCACGCGTTGCACGTATTCAGCGCGAACTTCTTCAATCTGAGCGACCGGATCTATCGCAACCACCTGTCGTTCATCAAGGAGTTTGCGCCCGAGATGGGGCGCGGCGTGCGGTTCAGCTACACGATGCACTTCTACTGAGACACGGCCGCGGTCTCGCGGCGCGCGTAGTTGGCTTCCACGTAGCTTTCGAGCATTTGCGAAAACTCCTCGGCGATGCGGTCACCACGCAGCGTGCGCGCCAGGCGGCCATCCACGTAGACGGGGGCGACGGGCTCTTCAAACGTTCCCGGCAGCGAGATGCCGATGTTGGCGTGTTTCGATTCGCCGGGGCCGTTGACGATGCAGCCCATGACGGCCACCTTCATCTCCTCCACGCCGGGGTGCGTTTCCTTCCAGACGGGCATTTGCTTGAGCAGGTAGGTTTGGATGCGGTCAGCCAGTTCCTGGAAGAACGTGCTGGTGGTGCGCCCGCAGCCGGGGCAGGCGGTGACCTGAGGCGTGAAGCTGCGCATACCCATCGATTGCAGAATCTGCTGGCAGACGATGACCTCTTCGGTACGGTCGCCATTGGGAAGCGGGGTGAGCGAGGCACGGATGGTGTCGCCGATACCTTCCTGGAGCAGCACGGCGAGCGCGGCGGTGGTGGCGACGATGCCTTTGGAGCCGAGACCGGCTTCGGTCAACCCGAGGTGCAGCGGATAGTCGCAGCGGGCAGCCATTTTGCGGTAGACGCGAATGAGGTCCTGTACGCCGCTCACTTTGGCGCTGAGAATGATCATGTCGCGCGCGAGACCGTATCGCTCGGCGGCTTCGGCGGAGAGGATGGCGCTTTCGACGATGGCGTTGATCATCACCTCGCCGGCGTCGAGCGGTTCGGGCGACCGGGCGTTTTCGTCCATCATGCGGGTGAGCAGGGACTGATCGAGCGAGCCCCAGTTGACGCCGATACGGACGGGTTTGCGGAACTCGACGGCGGCTTCGATCATGGTTCGGAAGTTGTCGTCGTGCTTCTTGCCGATGTTCACGTTGCCGGGGTTGATGCGGTATTTCGCCAGTGCGCGCGCGCAGGCGGGGTATTTCTTGAGGAGCAGGTGGCCGTTGTAGTGGAAGTCGCCAACGATGGGCACCGTGACGCCATAGAGCTTGAGGGTCTCGGCGATTTTGGGCACGGCCGCGGCGGCTTCGTCCGTGTTGACGGTGACGCGGACGAGTTCGCTGCCGGCGCGGGCCAATTCCATCACCTGTCTGGCGGTGCCGGTGACGTCGGCGGTATCGGTGTTGGTCATGGACTGGACGACCACGGGGTGGCCGCCGCCGACCATAACGCCGCCGACATTTACCGCGACACTGTTTCTGCGCTGCATGGGCTGCTGGGAATCTCCTGGAAACCTTCAGTTTATCAGGCGCGTTCCCTGCCCGACCAGCGCTTCGGGCCGCGCGTTGGGACGCAGTGAGGGCGGGCACTATTGCCGGTGCCACCACCTTCAGATGGGGAATATCAAAACTTTTGATTGGCCCCGGAGCGGGAACCGGATTATCTTGGAATTGGGGAGGTCACACCTTCCTCGATGCCTAGCCGCAAAGTCCCTGCCGACCTCCGGTGAAGCTGTTTGAGAGATTCACGTTCTCCTCAGGCTGCGTTCACGCCCCCGACATTCTGATTTGACTTACTGAGTACAGGAGACTCATGCAAACGCAAGCCCCCCGCGCGTTACTGATTGGTCTGGAACCCGAGCTCGCCTCGGAACTGGAGCAGACGCTTGCCCGGATGGGACACGCCGCAAGCCGTTCCGACCTTGACCAGGTGCCGGCGTTAGCACGGCGGCTGGATGTGATCTTCTGTTCGGATCAGTGGAGCAACGTGAACTCCCTGGTCGCATTGTTGCGGTCCTTGCGGACCCCGATACGCGTCATTGTTGCCAGCCGGAAGGCAGACGAAGCTGCTTGGCTGGAGGCCCTGGAGGCAGGCGCCGACGACTATTGTTCCACCCCGTTTGAGACGTCTCAAATCAGCTGGGCGATGCATCAGAGCCCAGCGCCGGCGAGCCGTTGCGTGTAATCGGAGTCAAAAATCCTTTGTCTTGCCGATAAGAAGCCCAAGGGAAGTTTCTGAGGCCGTTGTGATGGCTTCCATAGGAACCTGCCTTCCTGGCTCGCCGGCCGGAACCTCGCTGTTTCCGCGCAAAACAACTTAATAACGAATTAGGACACGGAGCAGAAATGACTTACTCGAAGTGTATCTTGGCGGCGGCGTGCCTGTTTTGCGAGCTCGCCGCGGCGCAATCGCCGGTGTTTTTTTCGGCGGAGTCCCGAGCGAGCAGTGCGGTGCAAGGCGTGGTGGTGCGCGAATGCGCCAACCCGCAGAACGCCTCGTTCGACAACCTGCGAGTGGAACTGATGAGCAGGCAGAACTCGAACCGGAGCTTTGCGAGCGATATCCATTGGGACGGGCGGTTTGAGCTTCGCGAGGTGAACGAGGGCGTCTATGAAGCGCAGGTGGTGAACTTGCAGGGCGGGGTCATCAAGAGAACGATCGTCACGGTGAGCGCCATGGCGACGCACCAGGAGGTCCGGCTGGCCATTCCCTGCGCGGAGAAGCAGACATCGGGCAGCGTCTCTCTGCGGCGGCTGTCGCACAAGCCGCCGAAGGGCGCCGTGAAGGCAATGCGCAAGGCCGGGGAAGCCCAACAAAAAGGGAACGTCGCGGAGTGGGAGAAGCAGTTGCGGTTGGCGACGGCAATCGACCCGGAGTATTTTGAAGCCCGCAACAATTTGGGAGCGTTCCTGGCGCGCGCTAACCGGACCGCCGAGGCGTTGAACGAGTTCCGGGCGGCGATGGAGATCGACCCAACGGCGGCTGCGGTGCTGACGAACATGAGCGCCTGCCTGCTGGGACTCAATGAGATGAAAGTAGCGGAAGAGTACGCGCGGCGCGCGCTGGCAATCGACCCGTTGTCGGCGCAGGCGCACTACCTGATCGGAGTGGCGCTGCTGAAACAGAACCGGTTCACTCTGGAGGCCGCCGATCACCTGCACGATTCCGCTTCGGTCTTTCCCAAAGCCTTGGAAGTGGAAGCGGCCATTCGCAAGCGAATCACCAGCGAATAGGCCCTTTGGGGGCGCGCGCGAACTTGCGCACGCGTCGCGATCCCCTTCAATGGTAGGTGCAACTTCCCGGCCCTGCGCGACATCCAAAGGGACGTGAGCGCCCGGTGGCGCGCTTGGCCGTGACGTTATACTGAGATTGAGGAGATCCCTTCCGTTGTCTTTGCGCAGCTCACTACGCTTTGCCGCACATGTCCACCTACTCCCGGTGCTGGAGTCGGGCGAAGAAACTACGCTCATTGGCGGGCAGGCGGTGATGGAAGGCGTGATGATGCGCTCGCCGCAAAGCTACTGCATCGCCGTGCGCAAGCCGGACGGAGAGATCATTACGCAGTCGAAGCCACTGGCGAAGATCTCGGACCGCTATCCGATCTTCAAGTACCCGATGATTCGAGGCTTGGGCACGTTGGGGCAGGCGATGAAGCTGGGCGTGGAAGCGCTTCAGTATTCCGCCAATGCCGCGCTCACGGATGAAGAAAAAGCGAAAGAAGACGGCAAGGGAGACGACGCCAAGCCGATTTCCGGTTGGCTGATGGGCGTGAACCTGGCGTTCTCGCTGCTCTTCTTCCTGTTCCTCTACAAGTTCGTGCCGCTGTGGTTGACGACCAAGATGCAGGAGTCGGTGCCACAGTTGGGCAACCAGATTTTGTTCAATCTGATGGATGGCGCGATCCGGCTGGTCATCTTCCTCACGTTTCTGTACGGCATCTCGCGCTTCAAGGACATTCATCGGGTCTTTATGTTTCACGGGGCCGAGCATCGCGTGGTATTCAACTTCGAGTCCGGCAAGGCCGTGACCGTGCCGAACGCCCAGAGCTTCGTGACATGGCATCCGCGTTGCGGGACAAGCTTTCTGATTGTGGTGATGCTGATTTCGATGTGCGTGTACGCGCTTCTGCCCATCGAGAGCTTTGCCGGCAAGATGGCATCGCGCATCGTGCTGTTGCCGGTGATTGCGGGGCTGAGCTATGAGATCATCCGCTTCGCCGCGAAGCGGCCGGGCAGTCTGCTGACGCTGATCACGGCGCCGGGCCTGTGGCTGCAGCGCATCACGACGCAGACGCCCGGTGACGATCAGACCGAGGTTGCCATCCGCGCGCTGGAAGGCGCGATGGAACTCGAACGCCAGCAGGGCGGCAAACTCGTGATCGCCTAGCGGTTCCCGCGCGCGGCTCCCCTTCGCCCCTTCAATCGATAAACTGAGAGTATTTCCATGCAATTCCTGCAGCGCCTGGACGAAACCGAATCCCGCTTTGAAGACCTCACGAGGCAGATGGCCGACCCGGAGGTGATCAGCAACGCCGACGTGTACCGGAAGACGGCGAAGTCGCGCAACGACATCGAGGACCTGGTCGAAACGTACCGTGAATGGAAGAAGGCCAACGCCGATCTCGAGGGAGCGCGGATGATGCTCACCGAGACCGACCTCGAACTCCGCGCGATGGCCGCCGAGGACGTGGCCCGGCTGGAGCCTGAACTGGCTCGCCTGGAAGACCATCTCAAAGTATTGCTCCTCCCCAAGGACCCCAACGACGACAAGGACGTCATTCTCGAAGTGCGCGCCGGCACGGGGGGCGACGAAGCCACGCTCTTTGCCGCCGAGATCTTTCGCATGTACATCCGCTACGCCGAAACGCAGGGTTGGAAAGTGGACATCACCTCCACCAGCGACTCCGGCGTCGGCGGCATCAAGGAAGGCATCGCGCTGATCAGCGGTCACAAGGTGTACGCGAAGATGAAGTTCGAAGGCGGCGTGCATCGCGTGCAGCGCGTACCATCGACGGAGACGCAGGGCCGCATCCACACGTCGACGATCACCGTCGCCGTCATGCCCGAGGCCGACGACGTCGACATCAAGATTGAAGCCAAGGACATCCGCATCGACACGTTTTGCTCGTCCGGCCCGGGCGGGCAATCGGTGAACACGACTTACTCGGCCGTGCGCATGACGCACATTCCCACGGGCACGGTGGTCTCCTGCCAGGACGAGAAGTCGCAGATCAAGAACCGCGCGAAGGCGGAGAAGGTGATGCGGGCGCGCCTCTACGACCTGGAGATGGAAAAGCAGAATGCGCTTCTCGGCGCGGAGCGGCGGGCGATGGTTGGGTCGGGCGACCGGAGCGAGAAGATCCGTACCTACAACTTCAAGGAGAACCGCGTCTCCGATCACCGCATCGGGCTTACGCTCTATCAACTCGACACGATTCTGGAAGGGCGCATTTCCGAGATGATCGACGCCTGCGTCACCTACTTCCAGACCGAGCGTTTGAAGCACGAAGGAACGCAGCAATAAGACAATGACCGTGCGAACCGCCCTAACCGAAGCGCTGGAGCGTCTGGTGCACGGGGGGATTGCCGATGCACGGCTCACCGCCGAAGTGCTGCTTGCCGACGCGCTGGGCAAGGATCGCGTTCATCTGTTCGCCTACCCTGAGGAGGAACTCACGGAGGCGGTGGAGCGGCGCTACCGGCGGTCGCTTGGCGAACGTCTGAGCGGTACGCCGACGCAGTACATCACGGGCCGGCAGGAGTTCTACGGACGCAACTTCAAGGTGACACCCGACGTGCTGATTCCGCGGCCGGAGACCGAGCACCAGGTGGAGACAATTCTGCGGCGGCAACCGGAGGCGCGGCGGATAGTCGATATTGGGTGCGGTTCGGGCGCGATTGGGGCTACGCTGGCGCTCGAACGCCTGGACGCGTGCGTGACGTTGACGGACATCTCGCACGTGGCGCTGAAGATTGCGCACGAGAACGCGGCGGCACTCGGTGCGCGCGTGGACTTTGTCTGCTGCGATCTGGGCGCGGCGCTCGCGACGGGGGCGTTCGATGTAGTGGTCTCCAATCCGCCATATATTCCCATGCATGCCTTGGAGGGATTGCCGCGCGAGGTGCGCGACCATGAACAGCACGTGGCGCTGGTAGGCGCGGGGGCGGGCGTGCAGATCTACCGCCGCCTAATCGCCGACGCGGAGCGGATTTTGCGGCCCGGCGGATTGCTTTCGGTCGAGTTGGGGTATCAGGATCTCGATGAAGTGCGGCCGATGTTCGGGCGTGTGTGGCGGTTCGTGGAAGTGTTCGACGATTTGGCGGGCTGGCCGCGCGTGCTCTCCGGGTTCTATCATCCACACGGCATTCCGATATGAAGACGATCTTCCACGTCGACATGGATGCATTCTTCGTGTCGGTGGAGGAGATCTTCGATCCGGCTTTGAAGGGGAAAGCGGTGGTGGTTGGCGGGCCGGCAAATGCGCGGGGAGTGGTTTCGGCGGCTTCGTACGAGGCGCGCAAGTTTGGCGTTCACTCGGCGATGCCGCTGCGCACCGCCTATCAGAAGTGCCCGCACGCGATCTTTTTGGAGGGCAGCCGGAGCCGCTACGCCGACTATTCGCGCCGAGTGGAAAAAGAGATGCGCGCGTTCACGCCGCTGGTGGACATGGCTTCGATCGATGAAGCGTATCTGGACGTAACGGGCACGGGACGATTGCACGGTTCGCCGCTGGCGGCGGGGCACAAACTGCACGAGCGGATCAAGCAGTCGACGGGGTTGAACTGTTCGATCGGCATCTCGACGTCGCGGCTGGTCTCGAAGATCTGCTCGGATCAGGCCAAGCCAAACGGCGTGCTTTGGGTGATTCCGGGGACCGAGGCGCGGCTACTCGCGCCGCTCGACGTGCGCAAGATTCCGGGCGTTGGGAAGAAAACCGAGGAAGCGCTGCACCTTTGCGGCATCCGCAAGATCGGCGACCTTGCGGCGCTCGACGCGCAGTTTCTGGAGCGGCGCTTCGGCAAGTGGGGACTGGCGTTGGCGGGAAAGGCGCAAGGCCTGGATGCGGGGGCATGGTTCGACACATCGTTCATCGAAGGCGACGATCCGAAATCGATCAGCCACGAATACACGTTCGACGAAGACACGGCCGATCGTGCGCGGCTGATCGCAACGCTTGCACACCTGAGCGAGATGGTGGGGCGGCGCTTGCGCGATCATGGCCTCTTCACGCGCACCGTGCAGATCAAACTGCGCGACGAGGAGTTCAACACCATCACGCGGGCGCACACGCTGGCGCAGGCGTCGCAATTGGACACCGAAATCTTCGCCGAGGCGCGAGCGTTGTTTGAGCGGAACTGGAAGGGGGGATTGGTGCGGCTGCTGGGAGTGCAGGCGTCGAATCTCGCCGAGTCAGAGGGGCAGGCCAATCTGCTCGATCAAGGAACGAAAGACCGGTGGCGCTCGGCGCTTTCGGCGGCCGACCGGCTGCGCGAGAAGTTCGGGGACGATAGCGTTTCGCTGGCGGCAGGACTGCAAGGCCGGTTCCGCCGCCGCGTGGATGAGACATCTACGCAGCGGCTGGAACCGGAAAAGAAACAGAAGCCTAAAAGTTGACGATGCTGGCGAAGCCGACGGCATCGAGCGAGGCGCCGCCTACGAGCGCGCCATCGATTTCCGGTTGCGCCATGAGACCTTTCACGTTGTCGGGCTTCACGCTGCCGCCGTAAAGGATGCGTAAGCTTTGCGCGGCTTCCTTTCCGTATTTGACTTCGACGAGCGAGCGCAGGCAACGATGGGCGTCGGCGGCCATTTCGGGCGTGGCGACCTTGCCCGTGCCAATGGCCCATACGGGTTCGTAGGCGATGACAATCTTTGCGAACTCATCGGCCGGGAGCGGCGCAATGCCATCGGTGAACTGCGTGCGCAGCACCTCTTCGGTCTTGCCCGATTCGCGCTCTTCCAATCGTTCACCGACGCAGACTACCGGCAGCAGGCCGGCCGAGAGAGCCGCTTGCGTACGCTTGAGAACCGTTGCGTCGGTCTCGCCGAAGTACTGGCGGCGTTCGCTATGGCCGACGATGACGGCCAAGCAGCCGGCGGCCTTGATCATGGGCGCCGAAATCTCGCCCGTGAAGGCGCCTTCCTTGGTTTCCCAGAAACAGTTCTGCGCGCCAACGGCGACGTTGCTTCCGGCCGCGGCGCCCACGGCGGCGGCGAGATCGACAAACGGCGGGCAGATCAACACATCGGCGTGTGTGGATGCCGACACCAGCGGCAGGAATTTTTCGAAGAACTCCGCGGTTTGCGCGGGCGTCTTGAACATTTTCCAGTTGCCCGCCATCAGCGGTTTGCGTTGACTCATGAAAACTCAATCCCTCACTTTTTCGGAAAATCCAGCGCCAGCACTTCGGCCAGCTTGCCCGCGATATCGAGCATGTTGATTTCAGGCAGCCGCTCGCGCTTCACACCAGGACCCCACATCGCATACGTGGCGCGGTAATCCTTGCGCAGAGGCCAATAACCATGCGAGCCACCGGCGGCACGCGGCTCGGCTTTGCCGAACTGCACGTGTTCCATCGGCTCGAAGATCACGTTCCCTTTCATTGTCGGCCAAAGGCGTTCGACTTCGCCCGCCGGAATTTCGCGGCCAAGACCATGTGCCGATTCGCCGACGTGCCGCCGCAGAAGCGCGGCCACGGCTTCATCCTTTGTCCAGGCGAGCGTGCCGCGCATGGTGAGTTCGCCCTTCACTCCGTGCTGTGCGAGCAGCGCGCGCGGGTCGGCGAGCCGCTCCACGCGTTCGAAGCCATGATCGCTGACCAGGGCGATGCACATGTCCTTGGGCAGCGACCGCACCATTTGCCCAATGAGTTCGTCGACGTATTCGAGCTTGGCCTTGGAACGTTTGGAGAATGGCCCGGCCGCGTGGGCCTCTTCGTCGTGATCGACAAGGTGGACGAGCAGCAGATCCGGCTTCTCGCGCTTCAACAGATAGAGGACGGCCAGGGTGCGCGTGCGGTCGTCCATCCACTCCTGCGGAAACGACGGGTATTCGGTGGCGATCTTGTCCATCAGCCCGGGAGTGGCGTGTTTCTCATGCGCCTCCATGTCCATGCCGGCGCCGCGTTTCTCGAAGACCTCGGGAATGTTGAAATCAATGGCGGCATCGACGGTGACGGGCCATTCGACGGCGGCGGTCTTCAGGCCGGCTTGTTTGGCGACGTCGTAGAGAGGCGTGGCCTTCAGATACTTGCGGAACCAGTACCGGCCACCACCCTCTTCCTTGGGCCGGTCGTTGTTCAGAATGCCGTGGACTTCGGAGGTGACGCCAGTAATGATCGTGGTGTGCGAGGGCCAGGTGACGGTGGGCACGACGCCGACGACGCCGTCGGCCCAGGCGCCTTCGCGGGTGAGCTTGCGGAGCGTGGGAATTTTCAGACCCATCGCATCGGCGTCGCGCAGGTAGCGATGGTCGAGTCCGTCGACGGAGATGACGAGCAGCTTGCGCCGGTTGGCGGCGCGCGCGGCGCCGGCTGCGGATACCAGACCCGCTACTCCGAATTGAACGATATTACGCCGCGAGGGCCGGGAGTAGGCTTTTTCCATGGTCGATCCTTGTTTCAAAGTTGTCGGCCACGGTTTGGCCAATATCGGCGAGCGTGTCGAGCGTACCGAGGTTGCGCCCGGCGGCGACGCGCGCACCATAGGCCAGGAACGGAACATACTCGCGGCTATGGTCGGTGGAAGGCGTTGAGGGATCGCAGCCGTGATCGGCGGTGAGAATCAACATGTCGTCGGGCCGCATGCGCGCCATCAGTTCGGGCAGCCAGCCGTCGAACTCTTCGAGAGCGCTGCCGTAGCCTTCGACGTTATTGCGATGGCCGTAGAGCATGTCGAAGTCGACGAGGTTGGTCCACAACAGCGACGCCTCGCCGTTCAACTCCTGTAAGGCTTCAAGGGTCTTGACCATGCCGTCGGCGTTCGTCTTGGTCTTCACGTGCGGTCCAATGCCCCGCCCCAGAAATACGTCAAAGATCTTGCCGACACTATAAACAACGGGCTTGGGCGTGGCGCCGGCCAACCGGTCGAGCAACATGCCCGCGGGCGGCGGCGTGGCGAAATCGCGGCGGTTGGAGGTGCGGGTGTAGGCGCCGTTCGACCCCACGAAGGGCCGCGCGATGACGCGTCCGACCTCGTGCGGGCCCACGA
>CAYUZM010000077.1:0-12576 GCA_964449665.1 uncultured Solibacteraceae bacterium | reverse complement strand
GCCGGAGCGGGCGTGTGGAGCGTCTCATAACACCGCCTGCTCCACCCAGACGCCGTAGCGTTCCCGCAAGGCATCGCACATTTCGCCGAGTGTCGTGTAGGCGCGGACGCAATCGAGCAGAGCGGGCATGGTGTTGCGGTCCTCATCGGCGGCGCGGCGCAGATGATCGAGCGCGTTGTCGACGGCGGACTGCTTGCGGGAGGCGCGGAGCGCGCGCAGTTTGCCGATTTGCGCCTCCTCGGCGGCGCGGTCGATTTGCAGAAGATCGATCGGCGGCTCATCCGATTGCGTGAAGGCATTGACGCCGACGACAAGGCGTTCGCCGCGCTCCACCTCCTGTTGATAGCGGAAGCTCGCCTCGGCAATTTCGCCTTTCGGGACACCGCGTTCGATGGCCGGGATCATGCCGCCCATCGCATCGATGCGCTCGATGTAGGCAAGCGCCTGGACTTCGAGTTGATCAGTCAGCGATTCGAGGAAGTAACTGCCTCCCAGCGGATCGGCCACGATGGGGGCGCCGGTTTCATGGGCGATGATCTGTTGAGTGCGCAGGGCAAGCGTCACGGCCTGCTCGCTGGGAAGCGCATAGGCTTCATCGAGCGAGTTGGTGTGCAGCGATTGGCAGCCGCCAAGCACGGCCGCAAGAGCCTGCGTCGCCGTTCGCACAACGTTGTTGTACGGCTGCTGCCAGGTGAGCGAGCATCCCGCGGTCTGCGCGTGAAATCGCAGGCGCGTGCTTCTCTCGTCGCGCGCGCCGTAGCGGTCGTGCAGAGTGCGAGCCCAGATGCGTCGCGCCGCGCGGAATTTGGCGATCTCTTCGAAGAAGTCGCTGTGCGAGTTGAAGAAGAAGCTCAGCCGCGGCGCGAACTCGTCGATGAGCAGCCCGCGCTCCAGCGCCCAATCGACGTATTCGAACCCATCGCGCAGAGTGAAAGCCAGTTCCTGCGCGGCGGTGGAGCCGGCTTCGCGAATGTGATAGCCGCTGATGGAAACCGGATTGTATCGCGGCACTTCGCGCGTGGCGAACTCGATCGTATCCGTGACAATTCGCATCGAAGGCCGCGGAGGATAGATGAACTCCTTTTGCGCGATGTACTCCTTCAGGATGTCGTTCTGGATCGTTCCATTGAGATCGCGCCATGCCACGCCCTGCTTCTCGGCGACGGCTAGATACATGGCCCAGATCATGGCGGCGGGCGAGTTGATCGTCATCGACACGCTCACGCCGCCAAGCGGGATACCGTCGAAGAGCGTCTCCATGTCGGCGAGCGAGCAGATGCTGACGCCGCACTTGCCTACTTCCCCGAGCGAGTTGGCGTGATCGGCGTCGTAGCCCATCAGCGTGGGCAGATCGAAGGCAACGCTCAAGCCGGTTTGGCCTTGCTCGAGCAGATAACGGTATCGGCGGTTGGTCTCCTCGGGCGTGGCGAAGCCGGAGAACTGGCGCATCGTCCAGAGCTTGCCGCGATACATGTTGCGATGAATGCCGCGCGTGTAGGGGAACTCGCCGGGCGGCGGCTCAGGAGCGCGAAGGTCCTCCGGTGCGTAGTGATTCTCAAGCGGGATGCCGCTCAAGGTGCGATGGAGCATGGCGGATTCATTGTAGCGCCGCGGCCGCGCGCGGCTCCACGATGCCACAGAATAGATACGTGAGCAACGAAGGTACATTCAACGAACCGCGGCTGGCGCTGAACCGCATCTATACCAAGCGGGGCGACGGCGGGCAAACCAATCTGGTAGGCGGGCAGAGCGTTCCAAAGGACGCCTTACGCATCGAGACCTATGGCACCGTGGATGAATTGAACTCCATCGTGGGCCTCGCCTGCGTTTCGGCGGCGAAGCGGACGGAGACGGCGCGGCTTGCGGCGATTCTGAAGCGCGTACAGCACGAGTTGTTCAATCTGGGTTCCATTCTCGCCACCCTGCCGGAAGACGTGCACCCGAAGCAACCGCGCGTGACCGATGCCGACATCGAGCAACTGGAGCGCGAGATCGACGAAATGAACGAAGTGCTGCCCACGCTGCGTTCGTTTGTGTTGCCGGGCGGGTTCCGGTTGAACGCGGAGTTGCACGTAGCACGTACCGTGTGCCGCCGGGCGGAGCGCATGGCCGTAGCGTTGTCCCGCCAGGAGGAGGTTCCGGCCGAGTCGATCCGCTACCTGAACCGGCTCAGCGATGCACTTTTCGTCCACAGCCGCTGGGCGGCGCATGTATTGGGCGAGGCGGAAGTGTTGTGGGAGCCGAACGCGTCGGCGTCCGGCTCGCAGAAGTGATGAAAGTCCGCGGGCAAGCCGCGTAGGCTTATTTCGACGGCTTTTTGTGCCGCACCACGCGCACTTTTTTCACCGGCGCGACCTGATCGAGATGGAAGCAGGAATCGATGATGTCCTGCTGCTCCTGCTGGTGGCGCTTGTACGAACCGGTAGCGGGGCTAGCCGCCTCGGGCCTTCCGATGTAACGCAGCTTGCGGCGTGAGGCGTCGAGCAACGGCTGCGTCGGCGTACGGATAAAGCGCCACGCGCCCATATTGCGGGGCTCGTCCTGCACCCAGACCACATCGGCTGTGAGCGGATAACGCGCCAACTGATCTTGCAGTTCCTGTTTGGGGAACGGGTAATACTGCTCCAGGCGAAGGATGGCGACGTGCCAGGCGTTGCGCTCTTCACGTGCGGCGATCAGGTCGTAGTAGACACGGCCCGAGCACATCAGCACGCGGGATACTTTGTCCGCGCTGACGCGAGGGTCGGATTCGCCCATGAGCGGCCGGAAGCCGCCGGTTGCCAAATCGTCCAGCGTGTTGACCACGCGCGGATGGCGCAGCAGGCTCTTCGGCGTGAAGATGATGAGCGGTTTGCGTAGGCCGCGGCGGTCGATGCCACCGTACATCTGGCGGCGCAGCACGTGGAAGTATTGTGCCGGCGTGGTGCAGTTCACCACGGACATATTGTTTTCGGCGCACAGGCCGAGGAAGCGTTCGATGCGTGCGCTGGAGTGTTCCGGCCCCTGGCCTTCATAGCCGTGCGGTAGCAGCAGCACCAGTCCCGTGGGTTGGCCCCACTTCGCTTCGGCGCAGGTAATGAACTGGTCAATCATGATCTGGGCGCCGTTGACGAAGTCGCCAAACTGGCCTTCCCACAGCACGAGCGTGAGCGGGTCTCCGACCGAATAGCCGAACTCGAAGCCCATCACCGCGAACTCGCTCAGCGAGGAGTCCCACACTTCAAAGCGGGCCTGGTTCTTGTCCAGGTGCTGCATCGGGATGTGGCAGGCACCGTCTTCGTAGTCGTAAAGTTCGAGGTGGCGCTGCGAGAAGGTGCCTCGCGAGGAGTCCTGTCCGGAGAGCCGGACCGGGGTTCCCTCCAGCACGAGCGTACCGTAGGCGAGCGCCTCGGCGAGCGCCCAATCGACCGTACCGCCCCGGAGCGCTTCCTTGCGCTTCTCCAGGAAACCCTTCAATTTGGGGTGAAGCCGGAAATCGGCCGGAAGCGTCGTGATGCCTTCGATCACCTTTTCGAGCAGCGCGCGGTCGGCCGCCGTACGCGGGCACACCGTCGGAATATGCTCGGTGTCGACGACGCCCAACTCCTGCACTTCAAACCGCACGGCATTTTGCTTGGCCTCCTCGAAGCCTTCTTCCAGCCGCGCGCCGATGCGCTTGCGCAGTTTGTCAATCTGGTCGGCGCTGACGATCTTCTCGCGCTGCAGGCGTTCGCTATAGATGGTGCCGACGAAAGGATGATCCTTGATTTTGCGGTAGAGCAGCGGCTGCGTGTAGCTCGGATCGTCGGTCTCGTTGTGGCCGTGGCGGCGGTAGCAGATCATGTCGACCACCACGTCCTTGGAGAACTGCTGGCGGAAGTCGAAGGCGATCTGCAGGGCGCGGATGGCGGCTTCCGGATCGTCGCCGTTGACGTGGAAGATGGGCGCCTGCACGGTGCGCGCAACGTCGGTGCAATAGGGCGACGAACGTGATTCGTCAGGCCGCGTTGTGAAGCCGATCTGGTTGTTGATGATCAGGTGAATGGTGCCGCCGGTCGAATAGCCGGCAAGCTGAGAAAGATTGAGCGTCTCGGTGACCACGCCCTGCCCGGCGAACGCGGCGTCGCCGTGGATGAGCACCGGGATGACGCGCTGGCGCGTCGTGTCGCCAAGGCGGTCCTGCTTGGGACGGACAATGCCTTCCACCACCGGGTCGACCGCTTCCAGGTGCGACGGATTGGGCGCGACGCTGACAATCACTTCCTTACCAGCGCTGGCGCGATGGATGCCCGTGGCGCCGAGGTGGTATTTCACGTCGCCCGAACCTTGTGTGGAGTTAGGGTCGGGGTTCCCTTCGAACTCGGAGAAGATCTGGCTGAGCGGCTTGCCGACCGTATTGGCCAGCACGTTCAAACGGCCGCGGTGAGCCATGCCGATGACGACTTCGTGCACGTTGTTCTCGCCTGCACGTTCCAGCAACTCATCGAGAATTGCAATGGCCGTTTCCGCGCCTTCCAGCGAGAAGCGTTTTTGGCCAAGGAAGCGGGTTTGCAAGAAGCTCTCGAAAAGCTCCCCGTAAAGAATGCGCTCGAGAATGCGTACGCGGTGCTCGGGACCGATCGGCCATGCGTTGGCCAGGGGCTCCATACGTTGCTGCAGCCAGCGTTTCTGCTCCGGTGCCTGAATGTTCATGTACTCGCAGCCGATTTTGCCGCAATAGGTCTGGCGCAGTGTTTCGAGGATCTCGCGCAGCGTGGCAATGGGTTTCGGCGCGGCTTCGCCCGTGAGTGCGCCCAGTGAACCGGTGAGGAACTCGCGATCGAGGTCCCAAATCGTCAGGCCGTAGGTGGTCGGATCAAGTTCGGGATGGTAGCCAGGCTCTTTGCCCAGCGGATCGAGGTCTGCAATCAGATGGCCCCGCACGCGATAGGCGTTGATCAACTGCATCACCGCCGCTTCCTTGGCGATCTCGCGATGGCGGGTGTTGACGGTCGAAGCTCCGGGAATCGCCAGCGCGCGGTCGCCTTCCCACTCCAGCGGATGGTGCGGCATGCGCAGACTGGCGAATATTTCGTCGTAGAAATCCTCGCTGCCGTTGAGCAGCTCCTGCAGCTTGGCCAGGAACATGCCCGATTCGGCGCCCTGGATTACACGATGGTCATAGGTGCACGAGATTGCCATGGTGGCGCTCAGGCCAATCATGGCGCGCATCTCGGGACTGACGCCCTGGTATTCAGCCGGGTACCCAATCGCGCCCGCGGCAACGATGCAGCCTTGCCCCGGCATGAGCCGCGGCACCGAACCGTAGGTTCCCACCGTTCCCGGATTGGTAAGCGAAATCGTGGTGCCCTGAAAGTCGTCAACCGTGAGCTTGTTCTTGCGCGCGCGAGCGACGATATCTTCAAACGCATCCAAATACTGCGCAAACGACATTTCACCGGCGTTCTTAATGCTCGGCACGACGAGCGAACGGCTGCCGCCCTGGCCCGCCACGTCGACGGCGATGCCCAGGTTCACTTTCTGATTCACCACCCGGAATGTCTCGCCCTCGCGCTCAAGGTAGGCATCGTTCAATTGCGGAAGCGTTTTGAGCGTCCGGAGAATGGCGTAGCCGATAATCTGCGAAAAGCTGATCTTCGATTTCCCGGCGAGCCCCCGGTGCTGATTGATGATCCGGCGGTTCTCCTCCATCACCTTCACGGGGATAACGCGTTGCGAAGTGGCCGTGGGAACACCCAGGCTCAACTCCATATTGGCGGCAATGCGGGCGGCGGCGCCGCGCAACGGCACGAGTTGCTGCGACGGCCCCACTTGCGGCAAGGCCTTTTCGACGCTCTTGGCGGGCGGCGGTGCCGGAGCCGCCGGCTGTGGAGGCGCGGCAACGGCTGTGACCGGAGCGGCTGGCTCGGAAGCGGTTGCGGCGCCGTTGCGCGGACCACCGTTTCCGTCAAAAACTTCCTTCCAGCTCTCATCCACCATGCGGTGGTCGTGCTGGTATTGCTGGCGTAGTTCGTCTTCAAACCAACTGTTTAAGTCGGGGACAGAGGAGGTCTTTTGCGACATGGGGTTTCTGTAAAGTGGGAGCCACCGGGCCCAGCTGCTCCATTTTCATCATATCGTGTGGAAGGGAGAGCCTGTTTAGGGCGACACGGAACTTTAGGGCGTCCCCGAACGATTTCCGCGGGTAAGCAACCCTTGGCTCCGCGATTTCGTCATGTTGAGTATGAAATCCCATGGATTCGCGACATTCCTTCTGTTGGCGGCGGCCGTTTGCGCCCAACCGCCGAACGCAGGCGTGTTTGGCGGGCCGCGCGGGCGCATGGGCGGCGGCCAGGCGCGCCCTCAGGCAGACGCGATCCAGGGAACGGCCAAAGTCGAGGGCACGGTCACGCACCGCCGGACCGGTGAGCCGGTGGCGCGCGCAATGGTCTATCTGCAGGGATCCGACGGCGCACAGGGACTGAGCCTCCAAGCCGGCGCCGACGGCAAGTTCGTATTCGAGAACGTCGCCAGAGGGAACTACCGCGTGAGCGCGGAACGCCGGGGCTTCCTGCGCGGCGAATATGGCGCGCGTCGTTTCGGGCAGCGCGGAGGACTGATCGCCCTCACCGACGGCCAGGAAATGAAGGGCGCCGACGTGAAACTCGACCCGCAATCGGTCATCGCCGGCCGTATTCTCGACGAGTACGGAGAGCCGATGCAGCATGTGCAAGTGATGGCGCTGCGGCGCGTGGTGGCGGTGGAGCGCGGCCAGGCGCCTCCCGCCGGCAACGCCCAAACCGACGACCGCGGCGAGTTCCGCATCTCAGGCCTGGCTCCCGGCCGCTACTTCGTGCAGGCGATGTCGTCGCGGCGCGAAGCGTTTGCTCAGGGCCGCAACATGCGCCGCGTGGACGCCCCCGCGCCGGAAAGCTACGTGGTGACCTATTTTCCTGGAACAACCGAGGCCAGCGCGGCCTCGCCCGTCGAACTGGGCGTGGGGCAGGAGTTTCTCGGCCTCTCGCTGCAGATCCAAAAAGCCCGCATCTACAAAGTACGCGGCACCGTACAGGGCGTCGAGCCCCGCATGGTACGCGTGATGGCTAACCCCAAAGGACGGGCCGGATTCGGTGGCGGGGGGCCCGTGGGCGTGGGTGTCGGGCAAGACGGCCGCTTTGAACTGGCCGGCGTGACGCCCGGCTCCTATACGGTCATTGCTGCGCGCGGAGGGCCGGGCGGCGGCATGGCCGCCAAGGCTACCGTCGAAGTCAGCAGCGCCGACGTCGAAGGCGTGAATCTTTCGTTCGCGGCGGCCTTCCAAGTGCAGGGAACCGTGAAAGTGGAAGGCGGCACGGCGCTGCCGGCCGGAAACCTTCGTGTGCAGTTGACGAACGAGGACGCCGGGTTCCTGTCGCCCAGCGGCCGCGTAAACGACGACGGCACGTTCACCATCGATGGCGTTTCGCCGGATCGCTACCGCTTCGCCACCATCTACCTGGCAAACGGCTACTACGTGAAGTCCGTGCGCATGTCCGGCCAGGACGTGACGCGCCAGGTGCTCGACTTGACCTCAGGCGCTGCCGGAAAACTGGATGTCTTGCTAGACAATAAACCGGCGCAGATTTCCGGTACCGTCAGCAAAGCAGCACCGGAGTCGTTGCCCGGCCTGGTGGTACTCGTCCCGGAAGGAGGTTCCCCGTTGCAACTGCTCTCCGGCCCGATTCCCGGCAACCGTTGGGAGGCCTCAGTTGACCAGAACGGGGCATTCACCATTGAGAACGTCCCGCCCGGCGAGTATCGAGCCTATGCGTTCGAGGAGTTCGACCGCACCGAAGGATACGATCCCGAGTTCTTGAAGAAGTTCGAGTCTTCGAGTGAAAAACTGAAGCTGGCCGAGCGCGACCAGAAAACGCTCTCGCTCAAGCAGATTCCCGGCGATGCCTCGCTGCTGTAAGCGCGGGCCGCGCGGCTCAGTTCTCAGCGAGCGCGCTCACCAGGGCGCCGCGCGCGGTGGCCGTCAGAGGGTCTTTGGCCATGCGGATTTCGCTTACCGCAAGCGGAAACTCAGTTGCCGATAGGGCGCGTTCAAACCGTTCACGGAAGCCGTTCGGCGTCGCCGTGCCGCCGCTCAAAACGATCGGCACCGGACGCGTCAGCTTCGGCATGCGCCGTGTGTTCGAGAAGGCGTCCTTCATGCCCGCGATAAGCGAGTTGATCATGTCGTCGTAGTAGACGTTGATCGCCTGAAGAAGCTTGTCGGAGAAGTTGCCGTTGAAATGGAAGGAATCTTCCTTTGCCATCCGCACCCGCGTGGCCAGATCGCCGGTCACCGCGGCCGTGCTCGAGTCGATAAAGTCGCCCGCCTTGGGAATGCTGAAGCTGATCGCCGGCATGGATAAGTATGCGAGCGAAACGTTGCAGAGGCCGCCGCCGCACGAAATCCCGATACCGGTGTAGTTGGTGTCCTCCAGCTCCGAATAGACCACGGCGAGTCCTTCCGTGATGCTGCGCGTTTCAAAACCCATATCTTCGAGCAGGTTCTTCACCGTGGCGTCGTGATAGGTGAGGCCCTCTTCGGTAACCGCGCCGCCACTCAACGGAACGGCCGGCACGCTGTAATACACCCGCGGACGCACATCGCCCTTGGGCAACTCCCCCACCAGTGTCGATACGATCTTGCGCACGACAGCCAGCCCCTCACGCTCACCCGAATTCAGGACGCCCAGCGTCATCGGGCGGCGGGCTTCGACATTCAACAGGTCGGCAAACCGGGGCGCTTCGTTGCCATGCACAAGCAGTTCTCCGCCGCGGCGCTCAAAAGGAATCTCTTCGCGCTTCAGGGCCTTCTCCGTCATCGGCGCGTACGGGACATTGACAAAGGCGTTGAGCTGGCTGCCGGTTTCGGTTTCCTCGCCGTTGCGGCGCGCGACAACGATGCGGCTAGTGCCGACATCCAGGCCCAACATCACGGGAACATTGATCTCTTTTTTCATATTTGCTTCTCCTTGCTCTCGCCCGAGGCCGGCAGTTCGGCCAACTGTTTGCGGTACTTCTCTTTGAGCTGCGCCCGATAAGGCGCGACACTCACTCCTTCCGCGCTCGCCGCCTGGCGCACGCGTTCCTCGGTGAGCAGCAGTCCCTTCCAGAGACGGCCGCCGGTTGCGGTGATAAAGTCCTGATCGTAGCCAAAGCCGAAGATTTCCATGGCCGCGATCGGCAGTTCATAGTTATCGGGCAACCCCAACGCCGGAAATGGGAAATTGGAAGCCCAATCGGTGTGGTTACCGATACGGTGGTTCAGCGGGTTGACCGACACCTGGGCGTGCGTCACGCAATTCACCGTGGAAATGCGGTAACGGACGCGCAGCATCTCGGTCAGTTCCCGCGCCGCGCGAATTTGCGCCGGAGTCACGGCCTGCGTGGGCACGTCGCCTGCTTGCGTCGCCGATTCAAAGGCCACTCCCAGAAACTCGTGGTTCAGGTTCACGTAGACTGAGCCGGCGTCCGCCCAAACACTGCGCCCGGCGTGGCCCGCGGCGTCTGATTCCTTCACGATACGGTGAACGCGGCCAAAGCGGTCAATCAGGTAATGGTAGCTGCGTTCCTTGCGCAAATAAGCAATCAACCATTGGCCTACACGTTTGAGACGGTCCGTCTGGCCTGCCTCAAACGGGGCAATGTGACTCTCGGTGGTGTGATACACAATGCCCACGGGATCATGCCGCAAATCGCCCGAACTCAGGCTGGGGCGCATCATCGCTCTCCACGCCCGCGGCTGGTAAGACACGGTACCCGCCGTTTCCACTCGAAGCCCGTTGGAATAGATTTCGTATTGTCCGTCACGCGAATCCACCATCCAGACGTCGGATTGGACGCCTTGTGCGTGGCTGGCGATGACGTTCGCGGGCGGGGCGGGCGTCGCCACCTCGCGCATAAAGTAGCCGGGATGGCCGGGAATCAGCAATGCCGCTCCGGCCGCCATCCCGGCGAATGTGATCATCACCTTCGGAACTCGCTTGGGAAAGGGCACCGGTGAAGTGGCCTTGCGCAGGTAACGCAGCCGGGCGACCGGGTCGGCAATTCGTCCCGCGCGCCACGTGATCCACGGCTCGCGAAGCCGCAACGCCAACCTGCGGACTCCCTTCATGACTCCCTTCCTGATGCACGGAAGCGACTGTGACACCACCAATGCATCTTTGCGTCCTCATGAGTCCCTGTGCCGAAAGGATCGCAATCCTCTCGATGGCATTGAGATCGGACGGATAGGAGAAAAGCTTTAGACTGCAATAGGGTTGGCGCTCCACGCCTACCGCAGGCTGCTCTTGCCCGCACCGCGACCAGGACACACTCCAGTGCCGCCGTTATCCAATATACTGCTTGTCGTTTTCCCCATGTGTCACATTTCGGTGCGGCGGGGGCTACGGCGGTTCTATTGCCCAGTACCCGCCAGTACCCTCGACTCGCTCTGAAAGCGCCGGTAGTCACTGTACCGCATGTCCATCTCCATGCGATAGGTTTTGAGTCCACCCACCTTAGCCTCGCCTTTGAGCCATCCGTGGCTAGGCAGCCACGCCTGGCCGTTCACTCGTGTCATCTCGAAGGTAAAGCGAAAACCGGGCTGGATGCGCAGCAGAAACCACCCAAAACTGATCGTGTCATTCACCACCGCATCGGCCTTCACCATACGGCTCTCCTCACAGTCGATCCACACCTTGCCCCGCATCTTGGTCAGGACCTTCGCTTCCTGCGACCGGGGTTTGTACCCAAACCTCGGCGTGCCGCTGAGCACCCAGGCCTGCCGGCCCGCGATGGGTTCCTGGCCTTCGATCCGCCAATCGATCGCGTCCACCAGCTCCGCGAGTGCCTTCCGCTCCTTTTCCAATTCCTTCTCATTCTCCCGGCGGCGTTTCTCCTGGTTACGGCTCCGCTTGGCGATCTCGTCGTCCATCTTCCGTTGCTCTTTCGCCGCCTCCCGCTCGCTGAGCGCGCGGCCATCCTTCTTGATCAGTTTGCGGTACGGTTCTCCGTAAAGAATCGTGACTTCATGGACTGTTGACTCGGTTGACGCAACCTTCCCCGCGCGGTCAAGTCTCCGCACCTCCTGCGTCCGAATGTAAGTGTAGTTGCGGGCTTGTTCGAAGAAATCTTCCTGCCGCGAAAAGGCTTTGCGCACGATGTCGCGCGCCTCCGGTGCGGCTTGCGGCGGTTGTCCGGCAAGCGAGAGCGCGGCAAGAGGGAGCAGCAACATCTTAGTCAATTGCATTACTTCCATTAGACGCCCCTTCGCGTCCGGCGTTCCATAGTGATAAACTTACCCCCCAGAATCGATCCCCCGTCCGGATCTTGTCTGGGCGGGCCCTTTGTGTGGAAACGTTGGGAAAGGGGTTCGCGATGAAGCGATACATTGGGTTTGTGTGCGCGCTTGCGCTCGTAAGTGCATCCGCGTGGGGACAAGGGCTTACCGGCCAAATATCAGGTACGGTCGCCGATCCGTCGGGCACCGTGATCTCTGGCGCCAAGATCACGCTCGTCAATACAAACAACGCGCAACAGCGGGAAACGGCGAGCGACGGCTCCGGCGCTTACGTCTTCACGCAGCTGTTGCCTGGAAACTACACGATCTCGGTCGTTCAATCCGGGTTCAAGAAGTACGAACAGCGGGATATTCAACTTACGGCCACCGAGCGCGTGGTGGTTCGCGAGATCCGGCTTGAATTAGGCGAGGTTTCGCAAACGATTTCAGTGGAGGCCGAAGCGGCTCGCCTGCAGACGCAAAGCGCCGAACGCAGCGGGCTGATTTCCACGCGCCAATACGAATCGCTGTCACTCAAGGGCCGCGACTATCTTGGACTGGTGAAGCTCATGCCCGGCGTTATCGATACGGCCAACCGAAACGCCCCCGGATGGAACAATCTCGGCGGCATCACGATCAACGGCAACCGCGGCGGCACCATCAACCTCACCCTCGATGGCGTGTCGAGCCTCGACACCGGCTCCATGGGCGGCCCCTATCTCGCCCCGAGCGTCGACGCCGTCGGCGAACTGAAGGTGCTGCTGACGAACTATCAGGCCGAGTATGGCCGCTCCTCCGGCGGCACCATCAACGCCGTCATCAAGAGCGGCACGCGCGATTTCCACGGCGTTGGCTACTACTTCAAACGGAACGAGGCCTTCAACGCAAACGAGTTCTTCCGGAATCGCGACGGGCTTCCACGCCCCGCCTACCGCTTCGACTATCCCGGCTACAACATCGGCGGCCCGCTGTACATCCCCGGCAAGTTCAATCGCGACCGCAACAAATTGTTCTTCTTCTGGTCGCAAGAGTTTCTGCCGCGCAAATATCCAACACAGGTTGGGCGGTTGACCTATCCGACGGCGCTCGAACGCGCGGGCGATTTCTCGCAAACCCTCGACCAGAACGGGCGTCTCATTCCCGTAAACGATCCCAACACAAGAGCGCCGTTCCCAGGAAACGTTGTACCCACATCGCGCATCAATCCCTCGGGCCAGAAACTGCTCAGCATCTTCCCGCTGCCAAATGCGGTCGACCCCGCCCGCTCGTTCAACAACGTCTTCCAAAGCCAGGTCGATCAACCGCGCGACGAAGACCTCCTGCGC
>CAYUZM010000076.1:0-12779 GCA_964449665.1 uncultured Solibacteraceae bacterium | reverse complement strand
TTTTCGCGCGTTGCTTGTTCCCGTCGTGTGGCGCTGAACGTCGTGATCGCAGCGACCGCTACCTGGAGTTGCCCGCAGCGCTGTGATCCGTGCTGGACGAGCGGCACGTAGGAGGGCAGCTGATCATGGTGCTGCCGGAGTGTTTTGATGTTGATGTCGAGGCCGTCGCTATCACGCCAGATCGCAAGGAATTTGTTGTTGCGCGGGCACAGGTACGAGCAGGATGCGGGAGTGTTGCAGCAGTACGTGAGGCAATCCAGGTTTCCGGGATGGTAGAAGCCGCCGCACGCTTCCTGCGCGAAGCAGTGTTGGCAGCCCAGGGCGGGCTCAAAGCGCGTGTTCGTACTCGTTGGGGGGATCATTGCTCGTCCTCGATGGTGAAGTCGAGGTACGCGCCGTCGTTGCTGCGGGGTCGTATGCGCAGCATGTCCGAGCATTGTCGCGTGTCTATGTAATCGTTGAGGTCGTGGCGCGCGTCGCCATCGACGGTCCCGATGACGTTGTGCGTGTCGAGAATTTCGATAGTGCGGTCCGGGCGGCGATGGAGGAGGAAGGGCGCGTCCGTGTTGAGCGGAGTGGTACCGTCCGCGAGACGGCACGGGTACGTCGTGCTGGTGGTCTCGGGATTGGCAAGGAGCGGCGGCGTGAAGAACCGTCGCTCGACGGTGCGTTGCAGGCTGCGGCGATACGTTCGTTCGGTCTTGCGAATGAAATCTTCACCCATGGGAACCTTCCATGCTCAGAGAGTCGTACGCGAACTCGCGACCGACTTTTGCTTTCTTGACAAGGCCAAGATCATGCAGCATCGTGAGGCGCTTGATCCACCCGGTTTGGCCAATCGTGCTCGTGGTCGCCTTGTGCAGTTCGCGTGCGGTGACGCGTCCACGTTTGATGACGGCGTCCAGTGTTTGCGCGTACGCGTCGTCGAGCGGCCCGAGGACACGGAAGCTTCCGTCCGCTGCGCGCTGGAGCACTGGAGTGCGTTCGTGCTTGAGGACGTAAGCGAGTTCCTCCTCGCAGTGGGCGTCGAGTCCGCCGACAATCAGGTACCGGCCCAGTGACCCGGCGGCGACCATCCGCAGGAGCGGCACGATGGCTGCGGCGATGTAGCTTGCGGTGATGTTGCTGATGCCGGTGAAGTCAAGGTAGATGACGTCGTCGGGAGCGGCGCGCAGGATTGCGCTCAAGAGTTGCGGCAGGTGTGCCTCGCCCATCGGCCGGCCAAGTAGGGTCTCGGCTCCAACGCAGGTCGCGAGCGTGAGAGTGTTGGTCATGTTCCGCATCTTCACCAACTATAGTGAACCTGGAGAACAACATTGTCAAGCCCTCTTTTCTTGGTGGAGCCCTTTAGAGTGGGATGGGAGCTGCCGGTGGTTGGGTGCTGCAGGAGAGTGCGACCTGGAGGCCAGGCAAGTTGGTGCCGTAGCTCACCCGGGATCGGCGCACATCAGTGGTCCCTTGGAATTCCAGGACTGCCTCGCCCGTGCGCAATCGCACCACACCGTGGTCGGCGACGGCGCGCAGGACGGTATCGAAGCCGTACCCGCGACCTTGCTCGGGGAAGCGCGAGACGCCGACGAGCATGGCTTTCTTGAGCGCCGCCATCGACGTCGTAAGCGCCTGGTGTTCCGGGTTCGACCGTAAGCTCTGCAGCACGCCAATCCCGAGATCAGCCACGGTGAGAAAGACCCGTTCCTGCTCCAATTGATACGCGACCAATGCAGGAGTAGGAGTTTGCGCATGGAGCCAGACGTTCGTGATGATCTCACTCAGCGCGCCAGTTAATGCTTTCGCGGTCATTGGCGTGAATCCCACATTCGCGATACGCTCGCGCAGCGCCATTTCGGTAGCGCGCAGAAACACGAGATCCTCCTGCACGGGGACAAGATAGGTCCCGGCGCTGCCACGATCTTGGGGGCGGTTCGCGGACGGCCAACCGGTCGCCCGAAGGACATCCCACAGCGGACCGCAGGGAGTAAGTGAGTCCGCCGTCGCGGGACCAGTCGACTGCCAGACCAGGTGCTCGACGCCAGCAGCCAAAGATAAGTCAGAATCATCGGGAAGAGGCGGCGCGCCTGCGCGACGGTGAAACTGCGCGATGTCGTGCACGGTCATCATTGCGAGTGCGCAACCATACGGACTCTTCTCCGCGAGATCCCTAGAGAAGCCAAAACATTCCAGTATTCTTTTGATTGTACTCGGTCTGTTCGCGTGAGAAAGGGGGCCCCTATTTCTTGGGGGTATTCAACAGATTGATATGGTGTCCGAGTTCGGTGGCCTTTTCTGTTAAGTAGGCTCGTCGTTGCTCGCTATCGAGTCCACATACCAAGGATTCGGTTTGAATGATATTTAGCCTCGTCTTGCGGACGAGCTCCTCCTTGTGGGGGTTATTCGTGAGCAAGATCCACTGGCGATCATAGCCGCATAATTGATTGAGGAGCGGTGCGAGGAAGTCGTAAGTCTCTCGCCCGTCCGCTTTGATACCAAGGCGCTCGTATGCTTGTTTGGAGGTAATCCCTAATGTCTGCTGAAGACGAATGCCTTCGATCTTGGCCTTTAGCCCGGCTCCTCGCCCTTCTTCATACAAGTAGATAATCACTCCGCCGCGTTCCCTGACTCGTCTCATCGATTCATCAAGCTGAAGGGCACAATCGCAGTCCACAGTATTTAGCGACTCGCTGAACAGACAGGAGCTTTGAATCCGAAGCAGCAAGGTCTGCTCGGCCGGTTCATCGAGCGTGGGCATCAGGCAGACGCCGTAGTGCGGATCTGCGTCGATATGCCAGCAGCGGAACGGGCCGAAATGTGTGTCGAGTATGATGCAGGTTTCAAGACTCATGTAGTTTGTCAGAACTTCTTCGGCACCGTGAAACTGCTGCGCAGTATGGATTCCATGTATCGCTTAGGCCAGGTAACGCCCATTTTGGAGTACTGCGCCACTAGCGATCTCGCTGCCTGGCGGTTTCCAATTGGTCCATCCTGCCGGATCTTGTGGGCAAGCGCCGACAGGCGATAGTGTAAAGTCTCCAGAGGGAAACGGCGATGCGGATCAGACAATATTCTGTCAACGGTCGAGAGTGGGTGGTCCAGATCCTCTAACTCTCCTTGCAGGAACAGCGAGTCAGCAAGTCCGAGCGACGACCAAATGAGGCAATCATAATGCCCAATCGTCGTTGCCCATCGGATCGATTCCAAGTATCCGTCGATTGCCGAATGCTGATTACGGCGGTGTCGGTACGCCTCACCGATTGCGAGGTATGCCTTAGCCCTTTCCAATCCGTTGCCCGCGAGTTCTATCGCCTGCCGCGCTACGGTTTCAGCTTCCCCACTGCGGTCACCGGCCAAGGCGAGAGAACGGGCGAGATCTCTCAGCGCACTGCCAAGCTCGCCCTTGCTGTGCGCTTGAGCGCGAGCCACATTCTCGCGTGCGAGACGAACAGCGGTTTTATACTGGCACAGCGCACGCTCGACAGTGTTGATGATTCCTCTCGCTTTGATGAGCTTTTGCCAATCAGCTTTCTTCTCATAATACTCGGCGACTTGTCGAGCCATTGATAGCGCAGCGGTGTGTTGATTGAGTCGCAGGAGAATCTCTGCTTCGAGGAGATGGCACTCCGGCTTTAGAGAGTCGTTGGTCGATGTCGACGTCTTCAGTGCATCCCGAACCTCGGTGAGCGCTCGCTCGTAATAACAAGTCTGGTACAGCACCCGCGCGATGTTCAGCCTCTCACGTAGCCGGGCATCGTCGAAGCCTTCGGAAAACCCCACGTAAGGGCCGTGGAGAGCGGCCACCTGATGTGAGGTCGCATCGGGTCGAAGAAGTTGTCCTCCTCCGCTTTTCTGGACAAAGTCTCTTGCTGTCCGCTCCCAGGTGTAGCCCTTCTCCATCAAGAGGCGCTTCAGGTACTCAGCGTTCTCGATGGCTCGATTAATATTGTCGGCTACTTCGATAACCGCGAGAGACGCTGAACGCAAATCCTCGTCTCGATACGGTTCGCTCGGATCGGACGACCCGAGCACGTCAATGGCGTGAACGCATCCGGTGGCGTGCCCACCAAGTTGTTCCAGGAACCTGTACAGGCCTGAATTCCGTGAGAGGATCAATGGGATTCCTGCAGCTATGGCCTCCCATCCAGACAAGCCAAACCCTTCGTGCCATGAAAGCATGAGGCAGAGGTTTGAGCCGTCCATTTCCTCCAGAAGCGCCGTCCGATTGAGGAAAGGGCAGAGATGAACGTTAACGCAACGGTTCGCCCGTATTTCCACCTCGTGTTTGATCCTCGTGGCGTGCTCATCGCCATCCTCGACTCCAATCAACTTCAGGACGGGCGAATACAGGATCGGGTGGCGAATTCCGGTTTCTGAAATCGTCCTGACTGCCTCGCCCACAGCGTTACACGCGAGAGACGTTCCTTTCATGAGCGCGTTGTCTTGCGTGAGCCTGCCAAAGACCAACACCTGCAGGGAGGAGCGCGCCCTCGATAGTGTCAACTCATGAAGTCCGGGAACCAATACTTGTGAGGGTTCCGCAACGAGATCCTCTAATCGTTCGTGTAACAGGGGGCCGACTGCGAAACGATGCTGCGCACGCGAGAAAAGGTGTTTTTGTCGCCGGGATTTCTCCGTAGTCGCACCGGCTGAGTGCTTGACGGCCGCATAGTCGTGATAGCTCTGATGCATAATGATCGCAAGCTGACCCGCGCCCGACGCATCATGCATTTCACAAGCAACTTCGCCGGTGATAATATCATGGCCGACCCAGAAATCGACCTTCGAGAAATCATAGCGCGCTAAGATCTTTGCTCCGATACCGCTTACGAACTCATCCGATGTGGCATCGTCCGCCGAAAGCAAATGGACCTGGTCCGCCAACGCAGCTGCGGTTTCCTGTATCGAAGCGCTAGGCACGAGGCACGCGACTGGTTGCCCGACCTCCTTCGCCAAACCGATGGTGAAGTCATAATTAAATGCATTCACTCCACCATGCGCCGTACCCCAGGCGGTGGCGACGGTAACGAATCGAGGCGCGATGGCAACGGTGTTGTTTCCAGCCATTTCGGAGAGCAGACCTTCAAGGAGATCTCGATTATATCGCGCAGAAATGCATGTGCGTTGCCACGGCTGCGAGTGCGGCAATCGCTCGATTTCCGGTCGCGCAATACACGCAAGGGTTTTTTCGTTCAGCAAATAGATGCGGCTCGTACCATTGGGGCGGTGGTGCAGCACATGATGACTACTTCTACCGCCATCGCCCGCTCATCTCTGTGACGCCGCGGTGACGCCACTCGCGGAGTGTGCGCGAATACTGGGGGAACGGCGTGCACTTCAGCGATGCTCAGGAACCTCGGTGATGCTCAGGATACGATGTTGGAGCGTTTTCCCAAGCTGGCAAGCCGAGCGCCGCGGCGGCGCAGGTGGGACTCGCTTAAGGCTAGTTCAACCTGCGCGTCCGGCAGAGCTCGCGAAAGGTCATGAAAATCAGTGTTTCCTTTGCCACACTGGTGATGACCGGGAGCGGCGAGATCGAACGTCCAGTGGAGAAGTCGAGGCCGACAAGTTGGCTGGTCCAGCGCATGCGTTGTTGAGCGAATAAGTGAGCGCTGCAGTTGCGATAGCGCGGCAGTAGCCTGGGACCCTGAATAATTCTATTGGTGGCATGCGCTTTGCTCCTGGCAGGAGGCGCAAATGAAGTATCGAATTGCCGGGATCGATGTGCACAAGCGAATGCTGGCAGTGGTGATCGCGGATATAGCGGGGGATGGGGAGTTCCAGTTTGAGCGGAGGAAGGTGGGAACCAGTCCAAGTGAACTGTGCCAGCTGGCGGATTGGCTGGCCGCTGAAGAAGTCGAGGAAGTGGTCATGGAATCGACTGCACAATATTGGCGGCCAGTATGGGCGGCGCTGGAGCAGCGGTGGAGGCCCAAACGGCTTCAGGAAGGCAGGTCGGGCCAACTGCATCTGGCGCAGGCGCAGTCGAATCGAGGGGCGGCCGGACGGAAGAAGGATTTCCCAGATGCGGAACGACTAGTGAAGCGTTTGGCCGCTCAGGAACTCAGACTGAGTTTCGTGCCGGATGTTGAGCAGCGATTGTGGCGGACGATAATGAGGCGCAAGCATCAATTAACGCGGAATCGGGTGCAGTTTCAAAACCGCCTGGAGTGTTTGTTGGAGGAGGCGCACATTAAGTTGTCCAGCCTGGTTTCAGACCTGCTGGGCAAGAGTGCCCGGCGGATGTTGCAAGCGATAGCTGAAGGCGCCGCTAGCGCGGAAGCTATAGCAGCACTGGCCGATCGGCGGTTACGGGCCACAGCGCAGCAACTGAGCGATGCGCTCGGAGCATGCCGCGATATCCATCCCGCCTACCGGCAGCTTCTGAAGATGGCGCTCGAAGAGCTGAAATTGATCGAAGAACAAATCGACAAGCTCGACCAGGAGATGGCGCGGCTGCTGGATGCTCAACAGGACGTGGTGCAGCGTCTGGCGGAGGTACCCGGACTCGGTCCGGATTCAGCCCAGCAGATCATCGCAGAAGTTGGACCGGCGGCAGCAGCATTCCCCTCAGCTAAGCATCTGGCATCGTGGGTAGGAGTCTGCCCTGGTGCAGAAGAAAGTGCTGGTGTCAATTACAGTCACCGCTCACCCAAAGGAAATCGGCAGATGAAGGGCCTTCTGAATCAGGCGGCGAACGCGGCCGTCAGAACCAAAGGCAGTATCTTTGAGTTGGTTTATCGCCGGCTTGTGGTCCGGCTCGGACATGCTCAGGCAATTGGAGCCATTGCACACCGTCTGTGCCGTCTCATCTGGATGATTCTTCGTCAAGCCATCCGCTATGAAGAACGCGGTCCCGCCGTCAGTCGTTCAAAGACACAGCGCCGTGCCACGCTGATGATCCGGGAATTGCGTCGTCTCGGCTACCGAGTTGAACCCATTGGGGCCCAAGGAGGCGCTTCGGCATGACCGAGAGGGATTTTCGACCCTGGACGTCAGTGCGCATGGCTTGGGCTCCAGACCTGGGCCGTAACGGTCGGCGGCGACAGCAGAGGCTGATCGCATCAGCATGGGGCACACTCTTCGCACACAAAACCTGACTCGTTAGGTTGTAAACAAAAGAAGCAGCTCGTTCGCCGGCGCCACCATCACTGATCGAGCGAATCAGGGGCTCTGCCGTCGCGTCTTTGAACTGGGCCTGCTCGCGAGGTTGCGTAATCGGTCCTCGCGAAGCAATCCTCAGCATATGTATGGGGCTCCCCTACCAATAGAGTGGGCGATTCATTTCGAGTACTCTTGCTTGGTGATCGGCGACAATTAGACTTCCCGGCAGGGGAAAGTAGTTGACGCCGGACATGCTTGGATCCAAGAAGTCCCGGGTTCAATCCCGGCAGTCCGACCAACTAACGCGCTTAAGATCAATCCAACTTGCTGACGTCATTGTTAACCAGTCGCACCGACCATTGACGGTTGGTGCGTACTGCTGGAGGTGCACGGTCAGGGCATAACCAATTACGAGTTCCTTGGCCCGAACAGGATCAGAGCCGCTCCGGCGAGACAGATAGCGCCGCCGAAGGCGTCCCACCGATCCGGCCGGGCACCCTCTATCACCCACATCCAAACCAGCGACGACAGTATGTAGATGCCGCCATAGGCCGCATACGCCCGGCCCGCGTACTCAGCGTCTATCCGTGTGAGGGCGAGTGCAAACAGAGCGAGCGAAACCAGCCCCGGAATTGTCCAGAGCGCGCTCTTGCCCATCCGCAGCCATGCCCAGAAAGCAAAGCACCCGCCGATCTCGCCGAGGGCCGCAACGAAATACCAGAGCAGAGCTTTCATCTACCTGGAGTCCATGACGGCGGCGGCAATGCGCCCGCACTCGGAGAGGTCGGTGCACCGGCAGAGCAAGACACGGTCGACGACTTGCCGCATGGCGCGAAGCCGGTCCATTTGCTCGTCTACTTCAGGGCGTTTCTTCCGCGCAAGTGTCTGCCTGCGCCGCGACGCGGGGATTCCGGAACCGAAGCCGTGCAGCAATTCACGGGTTGCTTCCAAAGTGAAACCACACGCCTGCGCCAGTCGAATTACCGCGAGTTGGTGGCGGGCATCGGCGGCATACCGGCGTTGCCCACTTGCGCGCGTGGGCTTTGGCAACACTCCGACGCGCTCCCAATAGCGAATCGTGGAGGCTGGAACGTCACTCTGAGCCGCCAGTTCGCCGATCGTCATGCCATTCACCTCTTGACTTGAAGTCCACTTCAAGTATTACCGTGGGGCCATGACGATCGCAACGATTTGCGCCTCTCTTCTGTGCATTGGCGTCTGCGCGGCGCAGGATCGGCCTAAACCCGTGTTCGCCTGCAACCTCAAGGCAATCAGCGAAACCGAACGGCCGCGATACCAAGACTTGACAAAGCGTCTCCGGAGCGCGGCGCTGGATCGAAGCGAGTTGGCCAACGGCTACACCTTCAAATTGGACGGCAAGGCCATCAGTCTGCCAGAAGTGGCGGAGTGGATCGGCATGGAGCGGTTGTGCTGTCCGTTTCTAAGCTTTCAGCTTTCGGCTTCGGGCGATCAGATGGACTAGCAATTGAAGCTCACAGGTCCGAAGGGCGTCAAGCCACTTCTTCAAGCCGAGTTCCCGCGCTGATCCGGTTTGGCTGTCTGCCTCTGCACGCTTGGTGAGGAGCATCATGCTAGTCTCAAGGTGGATGACGCGGGCAGCCATATTCCGGCTGATGGCTATTCTCCTGTTGCTTGTGACGGGAGCCGAAGTGTTTGCCTGCGAGATGATCGAGCCCGAGCAATGCGAGAGTTTTGGCTCTTCCGGCTCGACTAGCGGCACCCCGGCGGGTGACAACTGCATTTGTTGTTGCACCCATGTTGTGGTGATCGCACCCTTCGCCCTTGCGCCCGTCGCAGAAGGCGTTACGGAACTGGTCCCCATCGCGCAGCCGAAGCCCGAATATCAGTCCTTCTCGATTTACCACCCTCCCAAGTTCTGACCTTCCGCTGAAACACAATTCTGTTTCCTGGAGGTCGAAGTGTATTTATTCAGACTCTTTACAGGAGTCGCGGCCATGGTTGCGACCGGTTCCGTCTGGGCTCAACCCGACGCGCCGGCGACGCTAAACGATCTGGTCATTCGAGCGGCTCAAAGCAATCGTGATGTACTTGCCGTCCGGCAGCGGATGGAGGAGGCGAAAGGACAATTGCGCCAGGCCGGGGTGCGGCCCGCGCCGACGCTTGACGTTGGAGGCGTCACTGGACGGCCACTCGCCACGGTCGGCGAGGAGCAGTTCTCAGCCGGAATCTCGCGCGAATTTGAAACGGCAGGAAAACGCTCCAAGCGCATCGATGTCGCCGAAAGACAGTTGGCTGTTGCGGAAGCGGAGTACCAAGAGCGAGTGCGGCAACTCCGCTTCGAGATCAGCTCGCGCTATGCCGACTTTGCCGCGGACGTTGAGCGCATCCGCGTCATCGATCACCTACGAGAGGATACGCGGAGGTCGATTGAACTGACTCGCGCAAGGGTCAATAAGGGCGATGCCGCTGCCCTTGAGCTGAACCTGCAAGAGGCCGAACTCGGCCGGGCCGAGGCGCAGCGCGCCACGGTGATGGGCCGCGTGGGGTCGCTTCGAGCCGACATTTCACGCCTCGTTGGGCTCACGGCAGGTGAAGCATGGAGCGTAGCGTCACAAGCCGATCCACCGGCGATAGAAAAAGCATCGCTTGTAAAGCAGGCGCTGGAGCGGCGGCCGGATCTAACGATGATGCGGCTCCTCGAACAACAGGGCGTGGCGGAGAGCGCACTGGCGGAGGCGGAAGGGCATGCAAACGTGACGCTGTCTGCTGGCTACGGGCGGGTTTACTCCCGCTTCGACGATCAGCTTGGCACATCGCCTTCCGGTCAACCGGTCCAACTTCGCGATCGCGACGATGTGCTTTCGATCGGCGTGTCCGTGCCCCTTTTCTCCCGGAATCGGAACGCCGGAAACATCGAAGCAGCGGCCGCTCGCGCCAGAGGGGCACGTCTTCGAAAGGAATACTTGGAGCGAGCGATCCCGCTCGAGATCGAGGCAGCCTGGCAACGGTTTGAAAGCATGCGGCTGGCCTTGGCTTCCCTGAACCAACAAACGCTGCCGCTCGCTGAAAGGAATCTGGAAGTGATTCGGCAGGCCTACCAACTCGGCCAGCTTCGAATGCTGGATGTACTCAATGAACAACGGAGGGTGTTCGATACGGAACTGGCAACCATCGACACCCGGGCAGAGTTGCGCCGCAGCATTGCGGAGATCGAAAGGGCATCGGGGGGAGTAATCCAATGAAGTGGTTCATTGCCGTTTTCTGCATGGTGGCGCTGCTGTCGTGCGGCAAGAAGGAAGAAGCGAAAGGGGACCATGGCGACGGGAAAGGCTCAGCCGAGGAAGCCCACCCAGACAAGCACATTGAGGAGGCGAACGTCGTAGAGCTGAGCGTCGAGGCCCAAAAGCGAGCTGGCATCACCGTGGTAGCAGTGCGTACCGAAACAGTCGGCGCGGAAATCAAGGCAACGGGTTCGATTCAACCGGTCGATAGCCGCATCCTTCATCTGCGTCCGTTGGCGCGCGGCCCGGTCCAGCAGGTTCTAGTCAGAGTCGGCGACCAAGTCGCGAAAGACCAGGTGCTGGCACGGCTCGACAACATCGAGGCCGTAGATCTGTTTGCTCAGACAAACACGGCTCGGGCGGAGCTATCGCGACTCAGAATCCAGCACGCGAACGCCCGCAGGCAGGCTGAACGCAGCAGGAGCCTGGTGGATATCGGAGCGGTTCCCGCGAAAGAGGCCGAGGCCGCGGAAGCGGAAGCTCACGCATTGGAAGAAGGCATTCGCGCGCAGCGGAGCACCATCGCCGGAATCGAGACGCGCCTTCGCAGATTTGGCGTGACGTCGGAAACGGATGCCGGCGCCACCGCCATCCGGGCCCCTTTCGCTGGCGCCGTCATCAAAGTGGAAGCCGCGCCGGGCGAAGTGGTCGATTCCAGCACCGTGCTCTTCTCGATCGCCGATCTCACGAATGTTTATGTCGATGCGCAAGTATACGAACGAGACCTGGGAAAGATCCGGATCGGGCAACCTGCCTACATTACTGTCGATGCCTATCCGGAACAGAGGCTGGAAGGGCGGGTGGCCGCCATCAATGCCATGTTGAATCCAGCGACGCGGACTGCCACTGTCCGATGCCTGGTGGCCAATCCGTCCGGCCGGTTGAAGCTGGAGATGTTTACCAACCTTGTGATTCCGACCACGGACACTCATAAGGCGCTGGCCGTGCCCGCCGACGCTGTCCAGACGATCAACCGGCGCACGATCGTCTTCGTTCGAAAGAGCGAGCTGCATTTTGAGGCGCGCGAGGTTGAAATTCTCGGCGAAGGAGCTCGTGTAGAAATCGCGGCCGGCTTGAAGGAAGGCGAAGAGGTTACGGTGAAGGGAGCGTTCCAACTCAAGTCCGCCTTCCTGGCGCGCCAACTGGAATCGGAGCACGGGCATGATTGATCAAGTTCTCGCCTGGAGCATCCGCCACCGCTACTTTGTGGCATCGCTATCGTTGTTACTGGTCGTGGTGGGCGTCTACGCCGCTCTGGATCTGCCCATTGATGCCGTGCCTGATGTCACCACCAATCAGGTGCAGATTAATGTAAAAGCTCCGTCGTTCACGCCGCTGGAAATGGAGCAGTACGTCACCTTCCCGATCGAAGTGGCCATGAGCAACGTCCCCCAAAAGGAAGATGTCCGCTCCATCTCTCAATTCGGGCTATCGCAGGTGACGGTCGTTTTTGAAGACGGCGTGGACATCTATCGCGCGCGGCAACTGGTTTTGGAACGTCTGCTCGAAGCGCAGCAGCAACTGCCCGAAGGCATCATCCCGGAGCTGGCCCCGGTAAGCACCGGTCTTGGAGAAATCGTCCAATTCACTTTGAATGTGGACGATTCTTCGAAGAAGCGCTACACCCTGATGGAACTTCGGACTCTTCTCGATTGGTTCATCAAGCCTCAACTCCGTACGGTCGCCGGCGTAATTGAAGTGAACAGCTTCGGTGGAGAAGAGCAACAGTACGAGGTACTGATCCATCCCACCAAACTCGCTGCATACAACGTCTCGCTTCAACAGGTGACGGAGGCTCTGCGCAAGAACAATTTAAATGTCGGTGGTGCGTACTTGGAGCGTGGCGGCGAGCAGCAACTTATTCGCGGGGTGGGGCTGATTGAGACTGTTCGGGATATCGAGAACATCGTGGTGGCGGCGTCTGCCGGTACTCCGGTTTATGTCAGCTCGATTGCCAACGTGCGCCTGGGCTCCCAGATCCGGCAGGGGGCCGCGACGAGGGACGGCAAGGGAGAAACCGTCATGGGCGTGGCCATGATGCTGAAGGGCGAGAACAGCCGGCAGGTGGCCGGCCGGGTCGTGGACCGCCTGCAACAACTCGGCAAAGCGATGCCGCCCGGCGTAAAGATCGATGTCTTCTACGACCGCCGTGATCTTGTAGACCGAACGATCCAGACGGCAATCAAGAATCTCGCCGAAGGCGGGCTGATTGTTGTAGCCGTCCTGTTCCTGTTCCTGTTACAGATTCGCGCTGGGCTGATCGTATCCGCCGCGATTCCGCTTTCGATGCTGGTGGCGATCGCCGGAATGCGGTACTTCAACATCTCCGCTAACTTGATGAGCCTCGGCGCCATTGACTTTGGTCTGATCGTCGATGCAGCCGTGATCATCGTGGAAAACTGCGTTCGCCGCTTGAGTGAGGAG
>CAYUZM010000075.1:0-12819 GCA_964449665.1 uncultured Solibacteraceae bacterium | reverse complement strand
GCACCGCCACCTCCACCGTGTGCGTGTGCCCGCCCATGCGCCGCGCCTGCTCGATGCGGTACTCATCTCCGGGAAATCCAAATCCCGGGCGCAAACAAAGCCCGGCCAAATTGAGCCAGCGCGCCTCATAGGCCGGGCCGCGGCGCCGCGTTTCGGACAACTCCAAAAACAAGTCCGCCAACTTGCGAATGGCGCTCAACGGCCAGCTCGCCCGGCCCAACGAAAGCGCCTGCTCGAGCCTCGCGGGCAGGTCCTCGGGCGTCACCGCATCGCGCTCGAAACAATCACGAAGCAGTTGCTGCGCCGCCGCGAGCGCCTCATCGCTGATCACCGTGGCCGGTTGCGAGGCCGCCGAGGTTTGCGCCTGTTTGCGCAATTCAAACTGCAGCCGCCAGCGGTTGTCGCTCACCTTCGAGTCGGCATACAGTTCCAGCGTTCCCACTTCGGTGAGCTTGGCCACCAGTTTCACTGGAACCTGGCGCTGCTCGCCCGGTTTGCCAAAACGGATCACCGCATTCAACGGCGCATGCTGGTGGAAGTCCGGCGAAAGATCCACCATCGCGCCCTGCGCGTCATCCAACCGCGTGAGCGACGAATAGAGGCGAAAGCTGACCGGCTTGTTCGCAACCAGTTCCAAACGGTCCTGGTCGAGTTCGAGCGTAACGCCGTTCTCGGTCCCGCGCGGAACAACGGTCACGGCCTTGCCGGCATCGAGGCCAATGTAGTAGGTGCGGGGAAGTCCACCGCGCACCACCAACCCCGCGCCGGTTGCACGCACATAGGAGTAGTATGCGGCGCCCACGGCGACGGCGAGGTCAAGGTCGTTGTTTTCCAGCACCAACGGCTTTCGGCCGGTCCAACCTTCCACCACCTGGGCCACGCGCTCGCGCAACAGCGCGGGAATGAAGAAGCCGCCATTGAACAATATGGCGTCGGGAGCCGGGTTGCCAGATGCGGCCAGGAACGCCGCCAAATGCCGGGTCACGGCCGGATCGGAAACATACGGCAAGCCCGTTTCGGCGAATGCCGACATCTCTTCCTGCGCCGGACGTTCGTCACGCCCGCACACGGGAACGAATCCATCCAGGGCCAACTCCAGCGCCTCCTCGCGCGTAATCACAGTTCGCAGCGTGCCGCCAATCAGCGACCGCCCCGCGCCCAGCACGGTGATCCCCACCTGATCGGGACCGCCCTCGGTGAGCAGCTTTTCCTTCGCCGCCGAGCACTGGCGCCGCAGTCCCGTCCGCTGCCGCACGCTCAACTGCGTATTCAATTTCTGCTCGGCCAGCCACGAGATCGTCAGGTCGAGGTTGTCTCCACCCAAGAGTAGATGCTGGCCAACCGCGGTGCGCGTGAAGTCGATGCGATCGCCCGAGCGTTCCACGCGAATCAGGGTGAAATCGCTGGTGCCGCCGCCGACGTCGCAGATGAGCACAACCATGCCGTCTTTCAGTTGCGCGCGCGAGGTCTCCAGATGATTGGCGATCCAGGCGTAGAACGCCGCCGCCGGTTCCTCCAGCAGCGTGAGACGCTCAATCCCGGCGCGCTTGGCCGCTTCCACGGTCAACTCCCGCGCCTCTTCGTCAAACGAAGCGGGCACTGTAAGCACCACGTCCTGCTCACCGATGGGCTGCTTGTGCGCCGCTTCCCAGGCCTTTCGCAGGTCTTCGATATAGCGCGCCGAAGCGTCGACGGGCGAATAGAGCCGCCCGCCTTCGGCCGCGTCCCAGGGCAAGATCTTCGCCGTACGATCCACCAGCGGATTCGACAGCCAGCTTTTGGCCGAATGCACCAGTTTGGTGGGCGTCAGCGCCCCTTGTTCGCGCGCCCAGACACCGGCAACGGGTGGATCGCTCAGATAGAGAAACGATGGCAGCGTGCGCATCGCTTCACTGCGGCCCTCGGCCACGGGCTGCGGAACAAGTTGAATCTCGACGGGCGGAAACGCCTGATCCCCGGCCTCGGACGGATCAATGAACGCGATGGCCGAATTCGTCGTGCCCAAGTCGATACCGACGTAGCAGCTCACGCGTCTACTCCACTTCGATTTCGGCCGGCGCGACAATGCGCGCCTTCTCAGCGGCGCTCACGGGCGGCAAGTCGGACTTCTTCACCATCCACCCTCGATGCTGCAGAACGCCCGACTCCACCTTCCCATCAGCCGGAACCTTGCCCATCAGCTTCACGCGCGCCGTGTCCTTTGGGTTAATGCCGGACGAGGCAAGATTGGTCACCGTGCCTTCCACGCCATCCACGACGGGAGCAAGTTCAAACAGCCGCTCCAGCGCTTTGCGCGAATTCTCGTGAATGGAGCGAACCGCCGCGCCCACCTGCTCATCCGAATAGGGCGCGATGTCTTCCATCAGAAAATCGACAAGCCTGGCCTCGCGCTGCAGAATGCCAAGCAGCGAGAGCGCGCCCTCGCCGGGATCGGCCTTCTGGGTGGCGGAGGAGGCCGGTTTCGCGCCATCGCCCTTGGGCGGCGCGGCCGTCGCAGGCGGCGGCGTGACAATGCGCCGCGTGAGGCCAAGCGACGCCACCACTTCGTCGGGCAGCTTGCCGCTCGCCAGCAAGGCAAAGAAACTCTTAATCGCAAGGGAAATTCGGCTCAAACGATTGAACTCCAGGAGTGAGGGTACGGCGCCGCAACCACGGAAGGGCGCAGGTTTCAGGATACTACGCACGCGGGCGCGGAATCGTATATAGTGGCACGCACGTTTGCGGTTCACTGCGCAGCCATGGACTCCCCGTCGAGCCCCTCAAGTGCCGAGGCTCGACGAGTTGCGTCCTGTTACCCTAGAGGCTTTCATGGAAAAGTACATCATTATCGGTCCCCAGGGCTCGGGGAAGGGCACCCAAGCCAAACTGCTCAGCCGGACATACGACTTTGTTCATATCTCCATCGGCGACATCTTCCGATGGAACATGGCCCATCACACCAAACTTGCGGCGCGTGTTACGCGCATCATGAACGAGGGCCGTCTGGTCCCCGATGAGATTGTGGAAGAGGTTGTCCGCCAGCGCCTGGAGCAACACGATTGGAATTGGGGCTTCGTGCTCGATGGATTCCCGCGCACGCGTTCACAGGCCGAGTATCTGTTCGAGAACTGGAATCTCGACAAGGCGATCTACCTCGATATCCCTGAGGACGTCGTCTTCGAGCGTGTCCTACAGCGCGCCGCCGAAGGCCAGGGAGGCGGGTTCACCAAACGTGTCGACGACAACCCGCAGGCGCTCAAAGTGCGTCTGCAAGAGTTCCACGAAAAGACTCAGCCGCTACTACGGCTCTTCCAGCAGAAGAACATGCTTGTCACCGTCGACGGCAACCGCGGCGTGCAGGAAGTGTTCGACAGCATGGTCGAGGAGTTGGGTTTGCCGGAGCCGGCAAAGATCAGGTAAGCGCGGCCCGCTACGGCAATCGGGTGACGCTCGCACCGAATCCGTATTGTGAGGTCAGCAACTCCAACTTCCGCTTCGATACCGTAAGCCCCCACTCGGGCTCGCTCTTTCGTCCCTCGCCAAAGTCACGACTTTCAAAAATCGGGTTAGGCGCGCCATCCACACACGATGGAACAAGATACAAATTTGGCGGTTCGCCCAAGGCAAAGCGCACCAGCGCCAGCATCGATTGGGATGAGATCGTGAATTTTGACTTCTTGAGAAAGACGTAGTTGTTTTTCGATACGCGAAACGACTTCACCTGTACGTCGTAGTGGTTGCCCGCGTGGGTTCGGACGACGAAATCGATTCCGCAGTCGTCGACCTCGCTACTAAACACATCGCACCCGTGGAGAACAAACTCCATCTTGGCAAGGTACTCGGCGTACTTCCCAATCTGCAGCGGGTTCAATCGCGCCCAATTGTGCCGTTCATCCATTCGCTATCTCGCGTCAAGGCTTCGGCGGCGCGACGGGAGGCCCACTTGGCCCACTGCCCGGCGTTGCGTTTCCAGGCCCTACGCCACCGCCCGGACGCGGTCCGCGTTCCCCAAACGGTCTCGGCAGCGGCTCGCTCATATAGCGCGCCAGATCCTTTGCAGCTTTCGTCTCCACGCCCGCTTTCTGCAGAAAGCCGAGATCGCGAAACCAATCGATGAAGCGGTACTGCCATGTGCCGAACGGAATGCCGCCCCGATCGGTCAGTCCGCCGCTCATGCGGCTGCCGTCGGGCAGCGGATCGCCCGGATGCCGCCCGTTGCCGTAGAGGATCATCTCCACGTTCGGCAGGCCCACCGACAACATCGCCATGTAATATTCGACGGCCCATAGCGCGTGAATGCGGTCACCCGCGCCACCGCAGGTGATCCACGCCGGAGGCGCGTTGCGAGGGATCGCCGGCGCCGTACGGCCGCGCGCGAACGGAGACGGGCCTGGGTAGATGATCCCGGCGAAGTCGGGCCGCGACGTAATGCCCGCCAGCGGGTCGGCCGCATCCGAGTTCTTCTTGTCGAACTCGTCGAACAATACAGCCGCCGGCGCGGCCAACTCGGCACCCGCCGAGAAGCCCATGATGCCGATCTTGTTCGGGTCGAGATTCCAATCCTTGGCGTGCGCACGAACCAGCCGGATTGCCTGCAGCGCGTCGTTCACCGCATCCACCTCGGCGACATAGCCGTCAGCACGCAGGCGATTGCGCAGAATCACGGTGTTTACGCCGTAGTTGTAGAAGAACGGAACGAAATCGGCGCTCTCGCCGCCCACATTCAGCGTGCGGTGCCCGCCGCCGGCCGCCAGAATCACCACCGCGCCCGTGTTGATTCCCCGGTCGGCGGGATGAAACTCGATCGACGGATTGTGGATATTCACGATGCTCGAGATCCGCGCCGGAACCACCTGGCTCATGTTGTACTTCTCGGCGTCGCGCACGCGCTCGGCCTTCAAGAACGGCGAACCGGCTGGATATAGCGGCACCACGACGCCGCCGGGCAGAATCGCTTGCGGAGCGTAGGGGGCGCCGGTGGCCGCGGCGGGAGCGGGAATCGACTGCGGCGCGGGCAGCGGAGGCAACGCCGGACGCGACTGCGCGCTCGCGGCAGCCGCGAAGGCGGCCAGAAGGAGAGGTAGCATGATGATGCGAACTATACTAATTCGCCTTGGTTAGCGTCCACTCGAACGGCGGAAAATCACTGTTGCCGACGAAGGTCGAAGTCAATTTGAACGAACTCGCGGTCGCCTTTCCTTCGTATTTGATCGTGACCTCGTTGCCCTGAAGGTTGGCCTTGATCGAGAAGGTGACGGTCTCGCCGTCAATCTTGCCGTCCTTAATCTCCGACTTGCCGGTGAATTGCGAAGTCGTCTCGCCGGTCACCGCTGTTCCGGCTACTTTGAACGTGAACGTGCGCTCGATCGCTCCGTTGGGCCCCTCGGCCGTTCCCTTCCAGTTGCCGTTGATATCGGCGGCAAGCGCGGGCAGAGCAAGTACAAGAGCTGCGAGCATGGCAGTAAGCGTTTTCAGCATAGGGAGATTGTGACGCCCCCCGGCGCCGAGCGCAAGTGGGTCAGCAACTGGTCCGATGCTACGCTGAGCGCATGGAGTTCGGACATGTCCTTGTCAATACGGCCGCCTACATCCCCGCGGCAGGCGCGCTCACCGATTTGGACGAAGAACCGGCGCTGCGCCGGGTCGCGCCCCACATGCACTCCATTGCCGAGATCGTCGCGCACATGGCGTTCTGGCAGGGCTGGTTTTTGAAGCGTTGCCGCGGCGTGGCTGAGCCGCCCGCCGCGCCCGCATCGCTCGGATGGCCGCCCGTGTCTGCGGGCCAATGGGATGCCGTCCGGCAACAGTTTCTCGACGGCGCAGGCGAGGCCGCCGCGTTTGGCAACCAAGACGGCGTGCAGGAGAAACCGCTGGCACCTGCCATCGAGTTTCCATCGCTGGCCCACTACACCGTGCGCGATGCGCTTGTGCACGTCGCGACTCACAATGCGCACCATCTGGGGCAAATCATCACTCTGCGGCAAATGATGGGCATGTGGCCGCCGCCTTCCGGCAGTTGGACCTGGTAACGCCGCCCAAGCTGTACAATCGCGCACATGCACACACGACGCGTGTTCGCGGCCGGTTTGCTCGCCGCTCCTCTGCCGGCTCTTCCCACCGATCCGGCGGACCTCACAGCGTCCGAGGCGCTCGCACTCATTCGCCAGCGCAAACTCACCCCCGTGGAACTGACGCAGGCGTGCCTGAAACGGATCGAACGGCTCAACCCGCGCCTCAACGCCTTCATCACCGTGACGGGCGAGCAGGCGCTCGAACGCGCCCGGTCACTGCGCCCGGCCAACGCGGCGCGGGAACCGCTGCACGGCCTCCCCATTGCGCTGAAGGACCTCTACGACACCTCCGGCGTACGCACCACAGCCGCATCCAGGCACTGGCGCGAGCGTGTTCCCAGCACGGACGCCGAGGTGGTGCGGCGGCTGCGTTCGGCGGGCGCGGTCATCACCGGCAAAGCGAACATGGATGAGTTCGCCTATAACTTCACCTCCGAGACAAGCGCCTTCGGCCCGGCGCGCAATCCGTGGAACGAGTCCTGCTCTCCAGGCGGCAGCTCCGGGGGCTCGGCGATTGCCGTGGCAAGCGGCATGAGTCTCGCCGCGCTCGGGTCTGACACCGGCGGCTCCATCCGCCTGCCCGCCTCGTTCTGCGGCATCACCGGTTACAAGCCAACCTTCGGCCGCGTACCCACGGAAGGCGTAGCGCCACTCGCTTGGTCGCTCGATCACGTCGGTCCCATGACGCGCTCGGCGCGCGATGCGGCGCTGCTCCACGGCGTGCTTTGCGGGCAACCAATGAAACTCGTCGCCGTGAAAGGTCTGCGCATCGGCATTCCGCGCGAGCCCTATTGGCAAGGCCTGCAAAGCGACGTCGAGGGCGCGATGGCGGAAGCGGTCAAAACCCTGCAACGCCTCTGCCGAGAGGTGCGCGACGTCACGCTGCCCCCGCTCGAACTGAACCCCGCCTCGCCGCTTCCCAAGGCATACGCAACCGTCATCTTCGCCGAAGCGTTCGCCTTCCATCGCGACATGCTCGCCCGCCACGCTGAGCTCTATCACGCAGGCACCCGCGCCAGCATCGAGTTGGGCAAGCCCATCGACGCCGCCACCTACATCACCGCGCGCCGCGAGATGGATCGCCTCCGGTCCACCGCCGCCACGGAACTCTTCCGCAGCGCCGATCTGCTGCTCACCCCAACCGCCCCCGGACCGGCATTCCCACTGGCTTCCAACCCCAGCCTCGACTTTCTGCGCAATACCGCCCCGTGGAATCTCTACGGGCTCCCCACCATCGCGATCCCCTGCGGCTTCGGCAAATCCGGACTCCCCATCGGCCTCCAACTCACCGGCCCTCCCGGCGCCGATGCGGCCGTGCTTTCGGCTGCCGTGGCGTTTCAAACCGAAACCGATTTCCACCAGCGCCGGCCCAAACTGTAGCGCGCGCCGATGTGTAGCCGGACGAACGCCGCGTTATCGAGTTGGACGAACACCGTTGCGTAGCCGGACGAAGCCCGGCGCCGCGCACGGATGCGGCTCGCCGCTACCGCAACGGCACGCCGTTCTTCTTGATGTACTCCTCCACTCGCGAGCCGCGCCCCGTCGAACCCGGCCCGATGTAGTGGAACGCCTCCGCGTACTCCACTCCGTACTGCTTGCCCAACTCCCGATTGCGTGCCAGCACAAACTCTTTGATATAGGCGCGGTCCGCGGCGACATCGTCACCGTCGAGCAGCGGCAGCCGCACGTTCCGCTTGGCGAGCTCGGCCTTCAGCCGCGACCCGTTCGTTCCCGCGGGCCCCTTCGCCACATTGGCCCGGTTGGCCTCCACCTTCTTGTCGATCACGTGGCTGATGTCCACAATGCGGGTGATCTCGGGCCGCCGCGCAAAGTAGTACTTATCGCTCACCGCGTGTGGCTGCAACCCGGCGGCGATCTGCTCGGGATAGTCGTGCTTGCGTCCGGCGATCCAACACGCCGCCTCCACGGCCCGCGCGGTCACGGCATGATCGGGGTTTTCCTCGTCGTGCGCCCACGGGTCCCACGACACAACGGTGTTCGCCTTCGTCAGCCGGATGATCAAAATCAACCTCGACATCAGTTCATTGAACGACGTGCCACCCATAAGGTGGTCGTTATAGTTCAGGTCGAACTTGTCCTTCAGCCCGAGTATCGAAACCAGCTTCGCATTGTCGCGTTCGTTGCCCAGAACGTGATCGCCGATTGTACCGACGGTTCCGAGGCCCGGCGCGTCACCCATATCGTCGTTGGCGGCGCGCACGAGATATCCCGTGTAGCCCTCCTCGATCAGTTTCGCCACCGTGCCCGCGGCCGACAGCGGAACATCGTCGGAGTGCGCCTGCACCACCAATAGGACCTTGCCCGCGTGGGGCTTGCCCTGCACTGGACGTTCGACGAATACATTGGGCCGCGCGGGAGCGGTCTGCGCGCGGCCGATCTGAGTGGCGGCAAATGCGGCGCCTAGAAGTTCGCGTCGTAGCATGGGGCAAATTATATGTGCGCCCGCGCCGGCGCGCTAGGCTGGTCGGGTGACTCGTATTTTTCTCCTACTCGCCGTGGCTGGTCTTGCCTGTGCCGCCGACGCCGATCGCGACGGGCTCGACGACACGTTGGAGCAAAGCCTCCTCGAACAGTTCCTGCCTCGTTTCTACCTCAGCGAAAATGAATGCGACGTTTCGGCGGCGGAGTTTACTCCCGGCGCGGCCTCGCCCGTGCCCCGCTCGCGCAACGGAACCATCTACGGACAGGCGTTTCCGGTCGTGCGTCCCGACGGAAATTGGACCGAACTGCATTTCCACCATCTCTGGGCGCGCGATTGCGGGCGCGGCGGCCACGAACTCGACGCGGAGCATGTCTCCACGTTGTTGCGCAAAACGGGTGGACATTGGCGCCCCGAGTATTGGTACGCGGCCGCGCACGAAGGCACCGTCTGCGACGTCAGCATGGCCCGCAAGGCCGGTGTCGAAGCGCGCGCCGAGGTGTGGATCTCGGCGGGGAAGCACGCGTCGTTTTTGAACAAGGACGCGTGCAACCAAGGCGGCTGCGGGAGCGATCGTTGCGACGCCGCGCGCAAGATGTCCGTCACCCGCGTTGTCAATCTCGGCGAACCCGGCGCTCTCATGCCGGGAATGGAGTGGGCCGGCTCCACAGCGTGGCCCCTCAAGGAGAAGATGGACTCCGATTTCGATGCGGCTCTCGTGGCCCGGCTCGAAGCCTCCGGAGAATTGATCCGCGTCGCGGAAGGCGTGCACGGAACACAGACAACACTCGCCGTGGGCTACAAGCCGGTAGGCGCCGTGAAGTCGGCGGCACGCAAAACCGACACCGCGCTCGACGAAAGCGCCGCGGGCACGGGCAGTTTCCTCAAACGGGCCGCCCGCGGTGTCGGCCGCTTCCTGGGACGCAAATAGTGGTTATTCCGCGCGCAACATCTTCGCGGGGTCAATCCTGACCGCGCGCAGCACCGGAGGCAACGCCGCAAGAATCGCGGCGGTTCCAATGATTGCCGCCGGCAGCATCAGCATCGCAGGCTCCGTCGCTTCCACATTGTAGAGCAGCGTCCGGAGATATACCGCCGATCCCACGCCCATGCCCACTCCCGCGCACGCGCCCACCTCCACCATCGCGACCGCCCCGCTGGTTACTTCTCGTGCAATGTGCGACGCCTGCGCCCCAACCGCCATGCGGATGCCTATCTCGCGGCGCCGTTGAATCACCGAATAGTGCAGCACGCCGTAAAGCCCGATCGCCGCCAGCGCAAGCGCCAGCGCCGCAAAGAATATCGCCAGTGTCGCCAGCAGGCGTTCGCGAACCGTGTGCTTGTCAATTAACTCCTGCTGCGTCCGCACCGCGCTCACACGGAAGCCCTGGTTCGCCTCTGGCACCGCCTTGCGCAGGACGGGCGCAATCGCCAACGGATCTTCCGCCGCCGTACGCACGATGAACGCCGCGCGATCCTTTCCTTCAAACGCGCCATCGGCCTTCACCGACTGGAATGGAACGTACGCCGTCGGCGAAATCGGCTCGCGCATGTTGCGGTAGCGCGCATCGGCAACAACACCGATGATCTGGAATCGAGGCCTCTGGCGGTTTCCTTGCGTCTTCTCGAAGTAGCGTCCCATCGGATTCTGGCCCCGGAAGTATGTCCGTACAAAGGCCTGATTCACGATCGCCGCGCCCGGAAAGGTATCGCCCGCGCGGAAATCGCGCCCCGCCACGAGCGGTATCTTCATCGTCTCCCGCCATCCCGGCGACACGCCCAGAAAGTAGGAAAGAGTTTCGCCCGTGATCACCCCATTGAGGGCAATATATCCGTTCCATCCGTTGCCGTCCAAAAGCGGCCACCCGGAGTAGGCGACCGACCGCACACCAGGCGTGGCGCGTAGCCGGTCGGCCACCTGCTCCCACGTCTGTGGCTGCTGCGGCTCCCTTGCCACCGTCGTGAGCGTCACAACCCGTCCGGCGGCAAATCCTGTCGGTTGATTCGACAGCCGGTCGAGAGTAGCCACAAACAAACTGGCCATGAAATGTACCAGGAAGCAAAACGCCACCTGCGCCGCAACCAGCCCATACATCAGCCGCCGGCGCGAATGGAGATCGGCGCCGCCCTTCAACGCGTTCACCGGCTGCACACCCGATGTCCGCAGCGCCGGTGCGAGCCCGAACAGGAAAGTAACCAGGAACGCCAGTGCCACGCCGAACCCCAGCACGCGCCAATCAGCCGGCAAATCCAGGCGCACCGGATTGTCCGGCGGGTTGATCATGCCGGCAACCAACGGTGCCGACCACCATGCGAACGCGCCTCCAATCGCCGCCGCAAGCATCGCCAGCAGCGCGCTCTCCACCATCACCAACTGCGCCAGCCGCCATCGCCGCGCGCCAAGCGAAACCCGGAGAGCCATCTCTCTTGCGCGCGCCGCCGCCTGCGCCGTCATTAGATTGGCCACATTGGCGCACGCGATCAGCAACACAAGAAATACCAGCGCGCCGAGCACGTAAAGCGCCCGCCGGTATTCGCGCTGCATGCTCGATCGCCCGGAACCCGCCGGCTCCAGCACCGGAGTCTGATGCAGGAAATCGTCCAGGGCTTGCTTGGTCATGGTTCCGCCGAAACCCTTCGCCCGATCCTCCTGGAATGCCCGGAAAGGCGCACGCAATTGAGCGAGCACCGGTTCCGGCTTTGCGCCCGGTTTCAACTGGACCAGCGTTCGAAACCAGCTCCAATCGTCCCTTGTCACGCCCGGATGCATCATCGCCGGGACAAACACATCGACACCCGTGCCCGTCTCCGTTCCCCTGAAGCTCCGCGGCGCGACGCCCACTATTTCATAGATCTCGTTCCCGCTGCGGAACGTGCGGCCGAGCACTTTGGGATCGCGGCCAAATCTCGCTTCCCAGTAGTCGAACGACAGCACCCCATAGGGATGGGCGCCGGGCGTGCGATCGTCGTTCTCAGTAAACAGCCGTCCGAGCGCGGGCCGCAGCCCGAACGCCGGAAACATCCAGCCAGAGACGTACTGCCGGTTCGCCTTCTCGGTTTCCGCATCCGCGCCGAAGGTCAGATCCATCCGGTCGGTATACGAGCACGCAATCAGCTCTGCGCTATCTTTCACGGTGGCGCGCAAGCGCGCGAACAGCGGATACTCCGACGACTCACCCAACCTCTGCTCGCCGCCCGGCCCGATTCCCTCCACGCCGAAAAGATACAACCGCTCCGCCCCCGCCACGGGCAACGGCCGGAACAGCAACGCGTCCATCAGCCGGAACGCCGATGTGCACGCGCCCAACGCCAACGCCAGGGAAAGAATGGCGGCAGCCGAAGTCACCTTGCGTTTCGCCAGTTGCCTCCGCGCAAAAACGGCGTCGGCTCGAAGGGAGGCCAGCCACGCAAGTGCGTGCGAATGGAGCGGCATGACAGTGCAAGGACGATTCCGCGCCCGCGAAGTTAGCGGAATCAGAAAATCATCAGGACTCTTTCAGGACTTGCGCCCACCGGCGGTCCACACTGGGTATGCTACGCTCACCGGAAACGGAGGGCGCAAGCAAATTTGGGGCACTACCAGTTCGGCCCTTACACATTAGACGTGCAGCAGCGCATCCTGCTGTTTGAGGGCGCCCCCGTGCCGGTTCCCTTGAAGGCATACGAAACTTTGCTTGCGCTGGTGGAGAACGCGGGACGCGTCGTCCTCAAAAAGGACCTGCTGGACCGTGTGTGGCCGGATAGCTTTGTCGAAGAGAACAGTCTTTCGCAGAACATCTCGCTTCTGCGGCGAACCCTCGCTGAGCCCCAGGAAGCGGTGTACATAGAGACCGTGCCTAAACGTGGATTCCGGTTCGTGGGCGATGTCACCTACAAGGCGCCCATGGCGGGCGGCTCCGCGCCCATTGCCGAACGCGTGGAAACACGCTACGCCCGCAGCGGCGACGTCAACATCGCCTATCAGGTCTTCGGCGGGGGCCCTGTGGATCTCGTGTTCGTCATGGGCTGGGTGTCGCACCTGGAGTACTACTGGCGCGAGCCGGGCTTCGCGCGGTTCCTGCAGCGGCTGGCCAGCTTCTCGCGGCTGATCCTGTTCGACAAGCGCGGCACGGGCCTCTCGGATCCGGTGGCGCACGTGCCGACGCTGGAGCAGCGGATGGACGATGTGCGCGCGGTGATGGACGCCGTGGGCTCGGAGCGCGCGGTGCTGCTCGGCGTCTCCGAGGGCGGGCCGATGTGCAGCCTCTTCGCGGCCACGTACCCGAGCCGCACGGAAGCGCTGGTGATGATCGGCACCTACGCCCGCCGCCTGCGTGCGCCGGACTATCC
>CAYUZM010000074.1:0-12821 GCA_964449665.1 uncultured Solibacteraceae bacterium | reverse complement strand
CTCTCCGACCACATCAACATGATGGGCGAAAACCCCTGCATTGGCCCTAACGACGACGCCATCGGCCCGCGCTTCTTCGACATGTCCGACGCCTACTCGGCCGAACTCCGCGCCCGCGCCCGCTCGACCGCACGGTCCCTCGGCATCCCGCTCCCCGAAGGCGTCTACCTCGCCCTCAAAGGCCCCAACTTCGAAACGCCCGCCGAGATCCGCTTCTTCGGCCGCATCGGAGCCGACCTCGTCGGCATGTCCACCGTCCCCGAAGTCCTCGCCGCCACTCACATGGGAATGCGCTGCCTCGCCATCTCCTGCGTCACCAACCTCGCCGCCGGAATCTCGGCCGAGAAGCTCTCGCATCAGGAGGTGCTCGACACCGGCAAAAAGGTTCGCGACACCTTTGTCCGGCTCGTTCAGGCCATCATTCCGGAGATCGCCGCATGAGCGTCGCCCCCGAACCCGCCGCCCCCAAACCCACAGCGGCCGGCCTCTCCGCCGCCGAACTCATCGCCGCCGCCCTCGCCGCGCGCACCCGCGCCCACGCCCCCTATTCCAAGTTCCACGTCGGCGCCGCGATCGAAACCGCCGACGGCCGCGTCTTCACCGGTTGCAATGTCGAAAGCTCCTCGTACGGACTGACCATGTGTGCCGAGCGCGTCGCTCTCTATAAGGCCATAAGCGAAGGCGTCCATGAGTTCCGCCGCATCGCCGTCGCCGCCGAATCACCCGAACTCACGCCTCCGTGCGGAGCCTGCCGCCAGGTGCTGCGCGATCACTGCGAAAACCTCGAAGTCATCCTCTGCAACCCGCGCGGTGAAACCAAAACGTACCAACTTTCCGAACTCTTCCCGCATCCCTTCCATGACAAGATGCTTTCGTAGTCTCCTCCTCGCTCTCACCGCCGTCTTGGCAGCCTTCGCCGCCGAACCGGCCGACTGGCTGCTCTCCGCACGCTGGGTCGTGCCCATGGACGCCTCGCGCCGCGTCATCGAAAACGGAGCCGTCGCCATCAAGGGCGACTCCGTCGCCGCCGTCGGCACGCGCGCCGAACTCGCCAAACGCTTCACTCCCAAGCAAACCCTCCACCGCCCCGACGCCATCCTCCTCCCGGGCCTCGTCAACACCCACACCCACGCCGCCATGTCCCTCTTCCGCGGCATCGCAGATGACCTGCGCCTCCAGGACTGGCTCGAAAAATTCATCTTCCCCGCCGAAGCCCGCAACGTCTCCCCCGATTTCGTCCGCTGGGGCACGCGCCTCGCCGCCCTCGAAATGATGCTCGGCGGCACCACCACCTTCACCGACATGTATTACTTCGAGGAAGTCGTCGCCGAAGCCGCGAAAGAGGCGGGCCTGCGCGGCGTCCTCGGCCAGACCATCATCGGCTTCCCCGTCCCCGACGCCAAAACGCCCGCCGATGGCCTCGCGCGCACCGAAGCCTTTCTCCAACGCTTTGCCAACGATCCCCTCATCGTGCCCGCCGTCGCCCCGCACGCGCTCTACACCAATTCAGACGAAACGCTCCGCAACTGCCGCGCCCTCGCCGATCGCTACAAAGTCCCGCTCATCATTCACCTCTCGGAAACCAAGCGCGAAAACGACGACATCCTCGCCAAGCGCGGCAAGTCGCCCACCGCCGTGCTCGACGAAATCGGCGTACTCGACGGCCGCACGCTCGCCGCGCATGGCGTCTGGCTCGACGGCGCCGACATGGCCATCCTCAAGCGCCGCGGCACCGGCATCGCGCATTGCCCGTCCTCGAACATGAAGCTCGCCTCCGGCATCGCGCCCGTCATGAAAATGCTCGCCCTCGGCATCCCCGTCGGCCTCGGCCCCGACGGCCCCGCCGGATCGAACAACGACTTCGACATGTTCGAAGAGATGGACCTCGCCGCCAAGCTCGCCAAGGTCTCCACCAACAACCCCCAATCCCTCGACGCGCAAAAGGCCCTCGAAATGGCCACCATCGACGGCGCCCGCGCCCTCGGCATGGATACGCTGATCGGCTCCCTCGAACCCGGCAAACGCGCCGACCTCATCTTCGTCCGCACCACCCCCGCCCACGCCGTTCCCCTCTACAACGCCTATTCGCAACTCGTCTACGCGCTCAAAGCATCCGACGTGTCGGACGTGATGGTGAACGGCCGCTGGATCGTCCGCGCCCGCGTTCCGCAAACACTCAACCCCACGCTCGTCCTTGCCAAAGCCCGCGAGTACCAACAGAAGATTCGCTCCTCGCTCAAGCCATAGCCGGTACAATGTCTCCCATGCGAGCCGCTTGGATTGCCGCCCTTCTCGTTATGACCACTCCACTTCAAACCGCCATCGCACAGGACCGCACGCAGGCGCGCTCCATGGTCATCACGCAGCACGGCATCGCCGCCACCAGCCAGACGCTCGCCTCGCAGGCCGGAGCCATGATCCTCTCGCGCGGCGGCAGCGCCGTCGATGCCGCCATCGCCGCCAACGCCGTGCTGGGAGTCGTCGAGCCGATGATGAACGGAATCGGAGGCGACCTCTTCGCCATCGTCCGCGAACCCGGCGGCAAACTCGCCGGCCTCAACGCCAGCGGCTACGCGCCGCGTGCCCTCACGCCCGACGCCGTCCGCGCCAAAGGCCACACCTCGATGCCTGAAGAAGGCATCATCGGCGTCACCGTTCCCGGCTGCGTCGATGGCTGGGCCCGCCTCCATCGCAAATACGGCAAGCTCCCATGGGCCGAACTCTTCGTGCCGGCCATCTATTACGCCAGCGAAGGCTTCCCCGTCACTGAATGGATCGCCGGCGCATGGCAAGGCGGACGTGCCAAACTGCTCGCCGACGATAACGCCCGCCGCGTCTACATGCGCGACGGCATCGTCCCCAAGGTGGGCGAACTTTTCCGCAATCCCGAACTCGCCCGTGCCCTCGAACTCATCGCCACCCAAGGCCCATCGGCCTTCTACAAAGGCGACATCGCGAAGGCCATCCTCAAGACCAGCCGCCGCCACAATGGCTATCTTGATGCGGCCGACCTCGCCGAATTCCAAAGCGAATGGGTCGACACCATCTCCACCGAATACCGAGGCTGGCGCGTTCACGAGCTTCCGCCCAACAGCCAGGGCCTCGCCGCGCTCTCCATGCTCAACATCATGGAGCGCTTCCCTCTCGGTTCGCACGATCCCAACTCCGTTGACGCACTACACCTGAAAATCGAAGCGCAAAAGCTCGCCTACGCCGACCTCAACCGCTACGTCGGCGACCCCCGCTCGTCCAAAATCCCCACCGCGCAACTCATCGCCAAGCCCTACGCCGCCGAACGAGCCCGCCTCATCGACGCCGCCAAAGCAAACTGCGCCGTCGATCCGGGCAAGCCCGCGCTTCCCTCCGCCGGCGACACCATCTACCTCTCCACCACCGATAGCGACGGCATGGTGGTCTCGCTCATCCAAAGCATCTATCTCAGTTTCGGCTCGGGCGTCGTCACTGACGACTACGGCTTCCATCTCCACAACCGTGGCGCGCTCTTCACGCTCGAAGAGGGCCACCCGAACGAACTCGCCCCGCGCAAGCGCCCCTTCCACACCATCATTCCCGCCTATATGGAGAAGGGAACGCAGCACGTCGGCTTCGGCATCATGGGCGGACTCAATCAAGCCCAGGCCCACGCGCAGTTCGTCTCGAACATGGTCGATCACGGCATGAACATCCAAGCCGCCCTCGAAGCCCCGCGCTTCACCAAGCTCAACTTCACCGGCTGCGATGTGAAGATCGAACGCCGCGTCCCGTCTTCCACCATCGATCAGCTCCGCGACCGCGGCCACTACGTGCAACTCGAGCCCAGCTTCTCGTCCACGATGGGCGGCGGCCAAGCCGTGATGCACGACTCGGCGGCCAAAGTGAACTACGGCGCCAGCTCGCCGCGCAAAGATGGCGCGGCCGTCCCCGAGCCCGATCCGTATTTCAAGCAGGACAAAATTAGCGAACGCCGATGAAGCGCCGTGCATTTCTCTCCTCACTTGCCGCCGCGAGCCTCACTCCCGCCGCCGCGCGCAAACGCATCGTCATCGCCGGCGCGGGGCTCGCCGGCCTCTGCGCCGCCTACGAACTCCGCAAGCTCGGCCACGAAGTCGTGATTGTCGAAGCCCAACTGCGCCCCGGCGGCCGCGTGCTCACCCTGCGCGAAGGTCTCACGCCCGGCGTCCATGCCGAAGCGGGCGCAACGCGCATCCCCTCGTCGCACGACCTCACACTCCGCTACGTGCGCGAGTTCCAACTGCCCCTCGAACCCTTTCAGCACTCCGGCCTCGCCGACCTCTATCATGTGCGAGGCGAGAACTTCGTGATGAAGCCCGGCGCGCATCACAAATGGCCGTTGGCGCTCACCGCCGAAGAACAGGCTCTCGGACCCGAGGGACTCTACAAACGCCACGTCCAACCCATCATCGACGCGGGCGCCGCCGAGCGCCGTCCCCACGACGTGCCGAATGCCGTCCTCCAAGGCGACCGCCTCTCCATTCAGCAATACCTGCGCGGCAAGGGCCTCTCCCCCGGCGCGATTGAACTGACGATGCTCGGCTTCGACGCCGAACTTGGCTCCGCCGCCTGGACCTTCCTCGACGAGATGAACCACGCCTCGCCGCCGCCCGTCCGGCGTATCCGTGGCGGAAACGACCGCTTGCCGCACGCCTTCGCAGCCGCCCTCTCGCCGGTCATCCAATACGGCCGCCCCGCCGCCGCATTCGGCCAAAACGAAAAGGAAGCCTGGCTCGTCGTCAATCACAACGGCCAACAGGAAACCCTGCGCGCCGACCACGTCGTCTGCACGCTCCCGTTCTCCGTCTGCCGCAAGATGTTTGCCGAAGCGAAGCTCTCGGAGAAGAAACTCTTCACCATCGAATCGCAGCCATACGCATCAAGCACCAAGGTCTACCTTCAAATGAGCTCGCAGTATTGGCGCAAACAAGGCCTCAGCGGCTTCGCCAACACGGACCTGCTCAGCGAACGCTTCTGGGCGCTCGGCCCCTCCAGCCCCGCCGCGCGTGGACTGCTCAAGTGCTACAACATCGGTCCCAAGGCCGATCGCCTCGATGCCATCACCGACCCGCAACGCCAGCGCCTCGTGCTCGAAGACGCCGAACGCGTCTTCCCCGGCGCAAAGCAACACTACGAAGGCGGAGTCTCCAAGAGCTGGATGAACGACCCCTATCAACGCGGTGCTTTCGCCCAATACAACCCCGGCCAAATTGGCAACATCGCCATCAACCGCGCGCGCGAAGGCCGCATCCACTTCGCCGGCGAACACACCTCGCGCTACAACGGCTGGATGCAGGGCGCGCTCGAATCCGCGCTACGCGTAGTTGAGGAAATTCGAAAGTCCGTCTAAAGCAACTCGGGCAGCGGCTGCAAATCGGGCTCCATCCACTGATACCGCGCCTCAACGCTCTTCAACACATCGAAGCTATAGTATTCGCGATACAGTCCGGCCTTCATCCCACACTCGCCCGCCATCGCCCGCACGCGCGTCAACACGTCGCCCGTGGCCGATTGCAGCGCCTTCGCGAGTATGTGAATCCAAAAGATCGTCAGCGTCTCGTGATAACCGCTGGTGGCCGTGTTCTGCCCGCCTTGGGCGAGGTTGTAGCGTTGGATGCCCACGCGAATCGTCGGCGTGGCTTCGTGCGTGGTCAGGTGCATCAAATACCACGACGCCATGATGACGTGCTCGCGGTGCTTCCACTTGTCAATCGGGTAGGTGCCTGCTTCGAACTCGCCAATGAAGCGCTGCAGCGACTCGTTTGAATCCAACGGATCGTAGCTCATGCCAGATACTCCATCAGCCGCGTGCGCAGCTTCGTTGCCGTCGCGTGATCGGGCGCCACCACCAGAATCGTATCGTCACCCGCGATCGTGCCCACCACTTCGGTCCAGTCCACGCGGTCCAGCGCTACGGCGAGCGCGTTGGCGTTGCCCGGCGATGTCTTCAGCACTAACAGATTCTGCGCCACCTTCACGTCCTGCAAAAACTCGGCGGCCACGGTAGCAAAGTCCGGCCCGCGCGCCGCAATGCCCAACTGCGTGTAACCATCCGCCGTCTTGGCGATGCCCAGCTCCTGTATGTCGCGCGACAGCGTCGCCTGCGTGGCTTGAATGCCCATCTCCGCCAACCCGCGCGCCAGTTCTTCTTGCGTGTGAACGCGGCCGCGCTGAATCATCTTCAGAATCTGCCCGTGGCGGAAGGCTTTCGTCATATCGTCAGCCTCGAAACACGCGCAGCCGCTCGGCGGCTTCGGAAAGCGCCGCCTGCACAGAGGAAGGCGCGGTACCGCCCTTCACAACACGCGTCTTCATTCCCTCGCGCGGATCAAGCAGCCGCGCCAAATCTTCGCTTAGGCCCGGCTTGGCGAATTCCGGCGCGAATGCCGCGAGCGACCCCGCATCCCACTGCGACGGAGTCTTGCCCGCGCGTACGCTCTCCAGCACCAGCCGCCCCACCACCTGATGCGCCGCGTGGAACGGCAGCCCGTGCCGCGATAGTGCCTCGGCGAGGTCCGTCGCCACCACCCAACTCTCCTCGGCCGCGGCCAGCGGCGGAGCTTCTTTCAATACAGCCGACTCCACCACCGTGCGCGCCATGTCGAGCGAAGCGAACATCGTATCGGCGGCGTCGAACAACTGCTCCTTGTCCTCCTGCATGTCTCGGTTGTAGGTCATCGGCAGGCCCTTCAGGATGAAGAGCATCGCATTCAAACTGCCCAGCACGCGCCCCGACTTCCCGCGCAGCAGTTCGAGCGAATCCGGATTCTTCTTCTGCGGCATCAGAGACGAGCCGCTCGTCACGCCATCGCTCAACTCGAGCCAACCGAACTCCTCGCTCGAATAGAGAATCCAATCCTCGGCCAGCCGTGACAGATGAATCATGCATACCGAAGCCGCGTAGAGATAGTCGAGCACGAAGTCGCGATCTGCCGAAACATCCATCGAGTTCCGCGTGATGGCCTCAAAGCCAAGGTCGGCGGCAATGGCCTCGCGGTCGAAGGGAAACCCGCTGCCCGCCAGGGCGCCCGAACCAAGCGGCAATACATTCGCCGCTTTGCGCGCATTCTCGAAGCGCTGCCAGTCGCGCGCCAGCATTTCAAAGTAGGCGAGCAGATAGTGCGGCCACAGCACCGCCTGCGCCCGCCGCATGTGCGTGTAGCCGGGAATGACCGCATCAGGATGCCGCGCCGCGCAATCGAGCAACGCGCTCATGAGCTCCGCCAGCTTCTGCTGCGTGAGCACGCTCGCCTCGCGAAGCCACAGCCGCGTATCGAGCGAAACCTGCTCGTTCCTGCTCCGCCCCGTGTGAATCTTATCCGCCAGCCCCGCCACCTTCTCCTTCAGCTTGCGAATGACGAAGGTGTGCACGTCCTCATCCGGCGCGCCATCGAAATATGCGGGGGCGTCCGCTTCCTTACGAATCTCTTCAAACGCCGCCGCCAGCTTCTCGCACTCGCCGGCCGTCAAGATGCCGACGCGTTGCAGGGCCCGCGCAAACGCCTGCGAGCCGCGCGTGTCGGCCTCAATCAGCCGCTTGTCGAAATCGAGCGACCACGAGTACCGCTCAAACACTTCGGAAGGACCGCTCTCAAAGCGGCCCCCCCATAGTTTCATCCCGCTCATGGGACTCCTTAGCGCTTCTTGCCCTTCTTCTTGAGGCCAGCCTTCACCGCGATCGGCAGGCCGTTCAGCTTGATGAACCCGCGCGCGTCCTTCTGGTCGTACTCGGCGCCCATCGTGAAGCTCGCGATATCCAGCGAGTAAAGCGAATTCGGCGACACACGGCTCACCGCATCGCAATGGCCCTTGAAGAGCTTCATCTTGATCTCGCCGGTCACATCCTTCGCCGTCGATTCAAAGAAGGCATCGAGCGCCTCGCGCAGCGGCGTGAACCAGAAGCCGTTGTATACAAGCTCGGCATAGTCGAGCGACAACTTCTGCTTGTAGTGCGCCGTGTTCTTATCGAGCACGAGCGACTCCAGCTCCTTATAAGCCGTCATCAGAATGGTGCCGCCTGGCGTCTCATACGCCCCGCGCGACTTCATGCCCACAAAGCGGTTCTCCACCATGTCGATGCGGCCCACGCCATGTGCGCCGCCCAGCTTGTTCAGCGTTTCGAGCAGCTTCACGGGCGGCACCGGTTTGCCGTTGAGCGACACGGGCCGGCCCTTCTCGAAACCGATGGTCACGTAGCCCGGCTTGTCCGGCGCTTCCCACGGGTGGACGCTCAACATCCACACGTCGTCGGGCACGGCGTTGATCGGGTCTTCGAGCTTGCCGCCTTCGTGCGAGATGTGCCAGATGTTGCGGTCGCGCGAATAGATCTTCTTCGTCGTCTGGGCGATCGGAATGTTCCGTTGCGCGGCATACTCGATGGCGTCCTCGCGCGACTTGATGTCCCACTCGCGCCAAGGCGCGATCACCGGCAGATCCGACGCGATGGCCATGTAGGTCAGCTCGAAGCGAACCTGGTCGTTGCCCTTGCCCGTGCAGCCGTGCGATAGCGCATCGCAGCCGGTCGCCAAAGCCACCTCGGCCTGCTTCTTGGCGAGCAGCGGACGCGCGATCGACGTCCCCAGTAAATACTTGTGCTCGTACACCGCGCCGGAACGCAGCATCGGCCACAGGTACTGCGTGACAAACTCCTCGCGCATGTCCTCGATGTAAACTTCGCTCGCGCCCGTCGCCTTGGCCTTCGCCTTCAGCCCCTTCAACTCGTCCGGTCCCTGGCCAATATCCCCGCACACGGCCACCACCGCGCAGCCGTACTTTTCCTTCAACCACGGAATGATAATCGACGTGTCCAGGCCGCCCGAGTAGGCAAGCGCAACTTTCTTGTATTCAGCCATAAGAGTCCTTTCCAAAATCGATTGAGGCGCGCGGGGCGCGCTCGTTTGCACAGCGGCACGCGCAGCGTCTATCCGCCCATCAACATCAGCAGCAGCGCCTTCTGTGCGTGAAGCCGGTTCTCCGCCTGATCGAAGACAACGGAACCCGGCGATTCCATCACCTCGTGCGTGGTTTCCTGGCCGCGCTTGGCGGGCAGGCAGTGCAGGAACAACGCGCCTGGCTGGGCGCGCGCCATCAACGCTTCGTTCACCTGGTAGGGCGCGAACACACGTTGCCGTTCCGAGGCTTCTTTCTCCTGACCCATGCTCGCCCACACGTCGGTGTAAACGGCATCGGCTCCGGCCACGGCTTCCTGGGCGTCATGGGTGTGCGCCACTCGCGCGCCGGTCTTTTCGCCTTCGAGCTGTGCTTCCGTCAGAATGCTCGTGTTCGGCTCATAGCCCTTGGGCGTCGCCACCGTCACGTGCATGCCCAGGCGCGCGCAATCGATCAAAAGCGAGTGCGCCACGTTGTTGCCGTCGCCCACAAACACCAGCTTGCGCCCGGCCACATCGCCGAACTTCTCGGCCAGCGTCTGCAAGTCGGCGAACACCTGGCAAGGGTGATACAGGTCGCTCAAGGCATTTACAACGGGCACGCCGCTGAAGTGCGCCAGGTCGTCGACCGTCTGCTGCAGGAACACGCGCGCCACGATGGCCTGCGTCCAGCGCGCGAGATTGCGGGCCACATCCATGACCGGTTCGCGCTCGGCGATCGGCCCGATCGATACGACGCAATCGGCGCCCAACTGTTTCACCGCAAGCTCAAAGGTGAGCCGCGTCCGCAGCGACGGTTTTTCAAAAAGGAGAGTGACGTAACGTCCTGCCAGAGCCGACTGGTAGCGAAGTGGAGAGCGCTTCACATCGGCGGCCAACTCGAGCAGCCGGTGTAGTTCGTCAGTCGTCAGATCCTGATCGCGGCGGCACTGCCCGCTCCAAATGCGTAAGCTCGGATCGTTGGTCGGCATTGGGCGGGCGGGCATGGCCACAAGATCCTCCAGCGCAGAGGATGGCTCTGCATGATTATTCACTCATTTGCATAATTACACAGCGCGCCCGTGCACGCAAGGACTACCCAACCGCCAAACGCTCCACCTAGGCCGCTGCCCGCTCCAGACTTACGCGCCGTGCCTCGTCCGGTCCCGCCAAACCTTCCGCGTACACCACCGCAATGTCGTCCATCCCCATGAAGCCGAGAATCTGTTTCAAGTAGGGCACCTGCGCGTCGTGCTCCGCCCAAGGCTTCCCCGGCGCATATTCGGCGCCGCGAGTTGAGATGACCGTCACCTTCTTGCCCCGCACCATGCCCGCATAGCCCGGGTACCCCACGGTCCGACCGACGCGCACCACCTGATCGATCCACGCCTTCAGCGAGGCGCTCACGCCGAAGTTGTACATCGGCGCTCCGATCACCACCTCGCCGGCGCCCAGCAACTCGTCCACCAGTTCGTTGGAGACGGCGATGGCTGCTCGCTGCGCGGCCGAGTGTCCGGCCGGATCGGTGAATGCGGCCGCGATCCACGCCTCGCTCACGATGGGAGCGGGCGCCGCGCACAGATCGCGATGTACGACGCGCCCGCCGGCGTTTGCGCGCAGCCACGCCGTGACGAACTTCGCGGTCAATTGCCGCGAATGCGATCGGGCGCCGCGCGGAGAACTGTCAATCTGCAGGAGTGTCTTCATCGCCTTCCGCCCGCTTCATCAAATAGGCACGTAGTGCGGGGTCATCGGTCAGACTCGCCGCGCGCGTAAACGCCTTGCGTGCCTCCGCCTCCCGGCCTGCCGTTCGCAACAGATGGCCGCGCGCCGCCCAATAGGGTTGGTAGCTCACCACTCGCCCGGCCGCGATCTCCTCCAATGCCGCGACGCCCGCGTCCAGCCGTCCCGACTGCGCCAACGCAACGGCGCGGCCCACGTGGCATCCGATTCCCGGAGCCAATCGCGTCAGCCCTTCATAGAGCAATGCGACCTCTTCCCAGTCGATGGATCCGCTCTCGGCCCGATGCGCGTGGATGGACTGAATGGCCGCCTCCAACTGGTACCGCCCCATGCGGCCCAACGATGACGCTGCCCGCAACTGGTGTTCCGCCTCTTCGATCAACACGCGCGACCACAGTGCCGGGTCCTGGCGATCCAGCGGCACGAACTCCCCGCGCGTTCCATAGCGGGCCCCGCGCCGCGCTTCACAGTGGAGCATCAAGGCAAGCAGCCCGCGCGCCTCGGCCTCGTCCGGCATCAGTTGCACCAGCGTGCGCCCGAGCGCCACCGATTCCGCCGCCAGCGCATGCATGGTCGACGCGGAGTCGTTTACTTGCTCCCAACCGGCGGTGTAGCCCGAATAGATGGCATCGAGCACGAAGGACACGCGCTCGTCCCATTCGCCGGGCTCCGGGACGCGAAACGGAATGGCCGCGTCGCGAATTTTGTTCTTTGCCCGCACCAGCCGCTGGCTCATCGCCGCGGGCGAGGTGAGATAGGCCGATGCGATGCGCGCCGCGTCCACGCCGAGCACCGTTTGCAGCATCAGTGGCGTGCGCGCCGCCGCATCGATTGCCGGATGCGCGCAGACGAACATTAGCTTCCACCGCTCATCGGGGAATGGTTCCGGTCCTATCGCCGCCCCCCGCGCTTCCTCGGCCACCCGCCTCAAGGCCGGCCCCACCCGCTCCCTCACCATGCTCCGGCGTCCGGCGTCGATCAACCGGTTGCGTGCCGCATGCAACAGCCATGCTTCGGGTTTGTCGGGAACGCCATCCACCTCCCAATGCTGCAGTGCCGCCACGAAGGCATCGCCGAGCGCATCCTCGGCGCCCGCGACATCGCGCGAACGCGAGGCCAGATATGCGATCAGCCGGCCATAGGAGTCCCGCGCCGTGTTCTCCACCGCAGCGCGCGCCGCAGGCCCGGGCATTGCGCCTACTTCGCCGTTCCCTGCGAGAAGTGCGAACCGAGCAGCGGCCTGACTTCGACGGAGGCGAACGCCGCCGCCGGATGCCGCGCCGCCCACTCCAGGGCCGTATCCAGATCCGGCACGTCGATGATGCCGAACCCGGCGAGAAACTCCTTCGTTTCCGCGTAGGGTCCGTCGTGCACCTGCCGCTTGCCGTCGCGCACGGTGACGGTGGTGGCCGAGCGGGGGGAAGCCAATCCCGCGCCGCCGACAAAAACGCCCGCCTCCATCAGCGCCGCGCCATAGGCGCGTCCCGCCGCCATGGTGGCCGCGTCGTTGCGTTCTTCGAAATGTTCCTGTGGATGGTGAACCAGCAATGCGTATTTCATTTGGTCGATATCATCTCCTAAACCGGAGACGCGCCGCCGGGAGGCATTTCGACATTCGCGCGGATTTTTTGCCGTCGTTTCGCAGGGCGGGCAGAGGCAGAGGCAGACGCAGAGGCAGAGGCAGAGGCGGGGGCAGGGTAGGGTAGGGGCAAGGAAAGGGAGCGTCGAGGGAAAGCCCCCGTCGCCTATTGGGCCGATGCGGGCGACGGGGTCCTCTGCGGCGAGCGCCTCACAATGACCGCGGCCATTCGTTTCGGCGGAAAGACCAGTTCGATCACTCCGCCGCGGTCGGGCTCGGCTTCGTACATCTCCTGGTCGTCCACCTCGATATCGTGCGCCACCTTTGGCGGCAGCCCGAACACGTAGTAGTGGCTTTTCTCGTCGCCCGGCTCCACCTGGAAACGCCCGTTGGCGGGTAAGGTGAGCAGCGTTGTGTTGCCCATCACGACCGGCTTATCCAGGGCGGCCTTATCGAGATTCTGTACCTGGCCATTGCGGAACATTTGCCGCATGCCACCGGACTGGTAGAACCATGTGGCGTCGTCTTCCCAGGTGGATCGCACCCCCAGCCGCCCGTTCACGGGGTCATGAAAGATTTTCGGCAGATTGTGATAGCTGAGCCCAGGCCGATAGGGCTTC
>CAYUZM010000073.1:0-12849 GCA_964449665.1 uncultured Solibacteraceae bacterium | reverse complement strand
GGCCGCAAGGTTGAGTGTATCCGCGAAGCCCGCTCGAATTTTCAACAGAGCCTCGCGATATGGAGCGGCTGGAAACGGCGAAAGCTGTCCGAACCCTACGCCAGCCGCAGGGAAAAGGCCGCTGCCGCGCTTCTCGCTTCGCTCGGCCCGCCCAACTGATAGTTTTTCCCGCCGTTCCGCGCATCCACAGGCGAATGGCATTGGAACCAATCACGTTCGATCTGGCGGGCATCCTCGAACGAGCCGCCGCGATCGAAGACGAACTCGTCCACCTTGCCGTGGGCCTCACCGAATCGCAGTTCCATGCGCCCGGCCGCAATGGCGGTTGGTCCGTGGGCTTCTGCATCGAACACTTGATCCTCGCCGCCGATGCCCTATTCCCCGGCTTGGACGCCGCCGTCCTGGGACTCCCCGCCGGCCCTGATTCCCGCGCTCGTACGGTCCACAACTGGTGGCGCCGCAAGCTGATCCAAATCGTCGAGGATCCCTCGCAATTCAAACGGGTCGCCCCCTCCGCGCTTGTTCCCTTTACGCGCCGCTCGATCGGCGAGACCGTCGCCCGCTTCCGCGCCATGCACCGCGCGCTTTTGGACCGCGTCGAGCGTAGTTCACGGCTTGACCTGCGTGGCGTAACTGTATCCTCGCCCGTCGTTCCGTGGATGCGCCATCCCGTCGAATATTCGTTCGATCTGACGCTTGCCCATGAGCGCCGCCACCTCGCGCAAGCCCGCAGTACCTGGCTCAATCTGCGCAGCAACGGCCATACCGTATGAGACTCGTTTCTCAAACACGATCGCTGCAAACTGGAGCTGTCATGAAAAGAAAAGATCTTCTTGCCGCGCAATCGATTCCCCCGCTCGCCGTGGCCCTGCTCGCCGTTGCCCCGCTCGCCTCGGCACTGCTCTCCGCCGTCCCGCTCGCCGTGGCACCGCTGGCCGCCGCGCCGGCCGCGCTCACAACCGAAAAACAGGCCCTCTTAATGGCGCTCCGCTCCAACGGCCAACAACTCGCCGCCGTGCAGTGGAAACAAAAAGTCACCGTCATCCGCAAAGGCGCGCCTATGGCCCCGATCGTCGAAGAGATCCGCTTCGACGCCACCGGTCAAATGCGACGCACCATGCTCGCCAAGCCCGAACCCAAACGTATGGGCCCGCTCAAGGCGAGGAAGGCGGCCGAGGTCAAGGACACCATCGAAGACGTCATGCGGTTGGCCCGCCAATACGCCGATCCCCGCACCTTCGCCCAGGCCGTCGAACGCGGCGAACTCTGGCAGGGCCCGCACAACCTCAGGATTCAGGCGCGGTCACTCCTGCTCCCGGGCGACGACGTAAGCGTGGCCGCCAGCGGCGCCACCTATCTCGCCACCCGCGCCGACTGCAAAACACAACACGAGGGCGATCCCATTACCATCGCCATCGACTACGAACAGTTGCCCAATGGGCCCAGCGTGATGAGACGGATGTTCGTCCAGATTCCAAAAGATGACATCGCCGTCCACGTCGAATCGTTCGACTTCGTCCGCCTGGCCGCCCCAACCATTCCGTAATTCCCAACCCAAGGAGAAACTCGTATGAAACTCGCCAGCCTGTTAGGAGTCGTGTGCCTGAGCGCCGCAGCAATGGCTCAGGACGTCACATTCAACTACGACCGGTCCGCCAACTTCGGCTCTTACCGGACGTATCAGTGGATCGAAAGCCAGAACGGCAACCAGCTCATGGACCAGAACATCAAGCAATCCATCGACGCCCAACTGGCGCTCAAGGGCCTACGGCGCGTCGAGAGCGGAGCGGACCTCAAGGTTGGCTATCAGGTGGCCACGGAAAAGGAAAAGCAGTTCGACGGCTGGGGTAGCGGCCCGCGTTTCTACGGCAACGCCCACGTGACGACCAGCACCATCGAGATCGGCAAAATCGCCGTTGAAATGACCGACTCGGCGCAGAACCGCACCGTTTGGCGCGGCATGATGCAGAAGACGCTCGACATTAAGAAGGACCCGGATAAGAACTTCCAGAACCTTCAAAAGGCAATGGCGAAGCTCTTCAAGAACTACCCGCCCGAAGCCGGTAAGAGCTAAACACTCGCGCCCCACGCTTCCTTCCCTGTTCCCAATCGCTCGCCGCGGCCGCCCAAGGGCGTACGCGGCGAGGATTTGTTTTGCTTCGCCGCGCCCCCCAAAACGTGGCCCCAAGAGCCCGCCACCCAAAACGCCCGCCCCCCAATCGCCCCAACCTTCAAGCACACCCCACCCCAATAGAACCTGCGCCGCCATGATAGCTCCCACCCAGAAATTGCGCATCAACAGGCAGGAGACACGGATGGATAAACGCGAAACACGCCGCTACCGCATTTCGGGGATCGCGGCCGCACTCTTTCTCACCTGCTGTGGGCAGCACCTTTCCGCGCAATCGGAAGTGCTCACCCTCGACGACGCTGTACGCCTCGCCCTGAATCACAACCTCGCCATTCAAAAATCGGCACTGAGCGCAAGTGGACTCGACCACGCCATCGCCGCCGCAAAGACACAACGCCTTCCTCAGTTCACCTTCTCAAGCACCACCGGCATGCTGCTGACCAAGCCCACCATTTCGTTTGAGCGGGGAACCTTCGGTGAGTATCCCGGCATCGGGCCAATTCCCGATACGCGGACGGAAATCACTTCGCCGCGCCGCCCCACCATGGTCCTCAGCGCCGAAGCCGCGCTGCCGCTCACACAGCGAATTCGCATCGGCCTGAACATCCGCCAAATGGAGGTGCGCAAGAAGCTGGCTCTCGAAGATGTCCGGCTTACACGGCAGGATATCGTCAAACAGGTCCGGCAGACTTACTACGCGATTCTGCAGTCGCAAAGTTCGCTCGATGCCGTCGAACAGACGCTCACACTCCTCCGCGACCTCTCGCGGCAGACAGGGCAATATGTCCGCACGGGCTCGGCGCTGGAAGGAGATCTGTTGAGCGTCGACGCAAGGCTCGCTCAAGCCGAGTACGACAAGGCCGCGCTCCTTGGGCCGCTCGCCACGCAGAAGGAGGAACTGAACCACCTCCTCGGCCGCCCGATTGAAACCGGGTTCCGGGTCACTCCCGTCGTCGAAGCCACTTGGATTCCGGAGTTGAACCAGGCCCGTGAACGCGCCGTCGCCTCACGCCCGGAAATCGCCCAGGCGCGCTTGAAAGTCCAGCAGGCAAATCTCGACCGGCGAAAGAAGAAGACCGAGTCGATCCCCGACGTCAGCCTCACCGCGACTTACTACTCGGCTATTAACGTATCGAGCACCCTGCCGCGTAACGTGGCCATCGCCGGTGTCCACACCAGTTGGGAGCCGTTCGATTGGGGGCGCAAGAGGAACGAGCTGGCGCAGTTGACCAAAACCGAGGAAGAGGCTCAGCTCGCGGTGCGTGACATCGAAAACAGAATTCGAATCGAGGTCGGAAGCGCTCACCGCAAGTTGCAGGAGGCTCGCCTTCTGCTCTCGGCCAGCCGCGCCTCGCAGCAGAGCGCGCGGGAATCCGCGCGGCTGGCGTCGGTCCGTTACCAAAATGGCGCCGCGTTGCTGACCAATGTTCTGGAGTCGCAAGCCAGAGTGGCCGACGCGAACGATCGCGTCCAGAAGGCCCTCGCGGCCTATTGGTCGGCCCGCGCCGAGATCGAAAAGGCAATGGGAGAAGAACAATGACAAGCAAACATATCGGAATCGTACTTTCGGCAATCGCGATCGCCGGCTGCCACAAGCAAGCTGCCATCGAGAAACCGCCCACTACGGTGCGGACCGTTGCCGCTCAACTCGCTCCGGCTCCAACAGGCGTCCACTACTCGGGCATCGTCGCGCCCGATACGCAGGTGGACCTGGCGTTTCGCGTCACCGGATACGTCGAGCAGATCGGCATGGTGCGCGACGAAACCGGCAGAACGCGCGAACTGCAGCAAGGCGACTTCGTCCGCGCCGGAGCCGCGCTCGCTCGTTTGCGCCCGGCCGAGTATCAGACTCGCGTCCGCTACGCCCAGTCGGTTTCCGCCGACGCGGCCGCTTCGCTCTCCGCCCTTCAGGCGCAACTGAACGAGGCCGACGCCTCGCTCGTGCAATCGAAGCGCGACTACGACCGAGCCAGCGCGCTTTTCGCCGAAAAGGCGCTCACCAGGGCCGATTTCGACGCCGCCGAAGCACGCCGCGATGCCGCCTCCGCGCGCCGGGAAGCCACCAACGCCCAGATCGCGGCCCAACGCGCTCGCATCGAAGGCGCTGGCGCCCAGCATCGCGACGCAGCAATCTCCCTCGGCGATACGACGCTCGCCGCTCCGTTCCCCGCCGTGATCGTCTCGAAGCGCATCGCCCGCGGATCGCTGGCTTCGGCGGGCAACCCGGCGTTCGCTCTGGCTGACACCCGCATCGCCAAAGTGTCGTTCGGCGTTCCCGACCTCGAGCTCAACAAGTTCAAACCGGGCGATACGCTCACCGTTACGGCCGAGGCGCTACCGGAAAAGGAATTTCGCGGCCGCGTCACCGCCATCTCACCATCCGCCGATCCGGCCAGCCGCGTGTTCGGAGTCGAAATCTCTATCGACAACTCCTCGCAACTTCTCAAAGTCGGTATGGTCGCGACCGTAACTACATTCGCTGAGCCGGAACCCGCGCCCTCTCCGGCCATTCCACTCTCGGCCGTCGTCAAGTCACCTGCGCCGCAGGGAGGCTTCGGCGTCTACGCCATCGAGAAACAAAACGGCGTCGATACCGTGCGGCTGCAGCCCGTGAGCTTGGGCCCCGTTCGCGGCAACGCCGTCATCGTCACGGATGGCATCAAACCCGGCCAACTCGTCGTCGCCACCGCCGGCCTGCAACTTGCCGACGGCGAACGCGTCCGCCAGATTCCCTAGGAGCACCTCATGCATAAGAGCGACATCGAAACCATCGAACGCACGCACAACACCGCCCGCTACTTCGTGGAGCAACGCCACGTGGCGTGGATCCTTCTCGCCGCCACACTGGTCTGGGGCATCTTCGGCTACTGGAAGATGCCCCAGCGGAAAGACCCGGAGATCCCCATCCGCGAAGCTCTGGCCACCGTCTCTTGGCCCGGCATGCCGGCCGAGAAAGTGGAACAGCTCGTCACCAAGCAAGTGGAGTCGGCCATCGCGCAAAACACCAAAGTGACCGAGATCCGCTCGGTCAGCCGGACCGGCTCCGCCGTCGTTTACATGCAGGTCGACGAGAAGGTCGACGAGCCCGGAAAGCAGTTCGACGACATCAAACTGAAGCTCGACGGCATCAAGGATCTTCCGGAAGGCGCCGGGCCCATTAACTTCGTCAAGGATTTTGGCGACACCGCAGCCCTTATGCTGACCGTGGCAAGTCCAAACGCCGATGACGTGGAACTGGATCTGCGCGCCCGTGATATCACCAAGGCGATCGTCGATGCCCGAGGCGGTGAGCCCGGCCGCGTTTCGCTGGTGGTCGGTCTGCCGCGCAACGTCGAGAACACAGCCACTCGCCGCCGCGCGGGAATCGTGCGCGACGGACTCCTGGCTCGACCTGGCTTTGAAGACTTCAAGATTCTCGAAGGGCCCGGCTTCGTTGGCCTGGATTGCCGCTCCACCTTGAGCGACCAGCAGATTCTCAAAGCGCTCAAGAAGTTCACCGACGACCATTCGTTCCGCACCGAGGTGCATCCCGACACCTGGCAGCCCATCGTCGTGCGCGACCTCTCGGGGCTTACGCCCGCGCTCGCCACCGTGGCCGGCGACAAGTACACCTACCGCGAACTCGACGCCTTCACCGAGCAGATCGAAAAGAGCCTGAAGACGCTGAAGCAGGTGTCCAAGGTGAGCCGCTCGGGAATCGTCTCTGAACAAGTGGAACTCCTCTACTCGCAGGAGCGCCTCGCATCCTACGGGATCACCGCCGATCAACTCAAGCAAGCGCTCAATTCGCGGAACATCACCATGCCGGGCGGTATCGTCAACGCGGGTGGGCGAAATCTGCCCGTCGCCCCCAGCGGTGAGTTTCAGAGCGAGCGCGAGATCGGCGATGTGATGATCCTTCCCGCCTCGGGCGGCAAGCCAGCCTATGTGCGCGACCTCGCCGAGGTCAACCGCGGCTACGCCAATCCCGCGAAATTCTTCCACTACTTCAACTGGCGCGGCGCCGATGGCAATTGGCATCGCACACGCGCCATTACGCTCGACGTGCAGATGCGCTCAGGCGAGCAGATCGGCGCCTTCGGCGATGCAGTCGATGCGAACCTCGCCGAAGTGCGCAAGCTCCTGCCCGCCGGCCTAATCATGGCTCGCACCTCCGATCAGCCGCTTCAGGTGACCGAAAGCGTGCATCTCTTCATGACCAGCCTGTGGGAAGCCATCATCCTCGTCGTCCTGGTCTCTCTCATCGGCTTCTGGGAATGGCGGTCCGCGCTCCTCATGGCCGTGTCCATTCCGATTACGCTCGCCATGACGTTCGGCATGATGCACTTTCTCGGCGTCGACCTCCAACAGATCTCCATCGCCAGCCTCATCATCGCGCTCGGGCTGCTGGTTGACGATCCGGTGGTCGCTGGCGACGCCATCAAACGCGACCTTGCCGCCGGTCACCGCAGCGGCGTGGCCGCCTGGCTCGGACCCACGAAGCTTGCTCACGCCATCCTCTACGCCACCATCACGAACATCGTCGCCTACCTGCCGTTTCTCCTTCTTACCGGCGACACCGGGCGGTTCATCTACACGCTGCCCGTCGTCATCGCCTGCTCGCTCGTGGCCTCGCGCCTCGTCTCGATGACCTTCATCCCGCTGCTCGGCTATTATTTGCTGCGCGGCAAGTCGGAGCCGCCACGCCCCGCCGGCACGTGCGGGTTCGCCTGTTACTACCGGCGTCTCGGCGGATGGGCCATCGACAACCGCTGGAAAGTGCTCGCCGCCTCCTGCGCGATTCTCCTCGCCGGTCTCTTCTGTGGCTCGCAACTCAAGCCCCAGTTCTTCCCGCAGGACCTTCAATACCTCGCCTATATCGATCTCTGGCTCCCGGAAGACGCTCCCCTCGCCTCCACGCAGGAAGCCGCCCGCCGCGCCGAAGATTTAATTCTCGAAACGGCGGAGCCCGGCGTTCTCGAATCCGTTACCTCGTGGATCGGCGGCGGCGGGCCGCGCTTCTGGTTCTCGGCCGCTCCCGAACCGCAGCAGTTGCACTACGCGCAAGTGCTCATCAAGACCCGCGACAAGCACCATACAAGCCATCTGCTGCCTAAGCTGCAACAGGTGCTTTCGGCGAACATCCCGAACACCCGCATCGACGTCCGGCCCCTGGAAACAGGACCTCCGGTCGGCATCCCCGTCTCCATCCGGCTTTCCGGCGACGATCTCAACGCCCTGCGCGCCGAGGCCGCGAAGCTCAAGCGGATTCTCCGCGACGCACCTGCATCCACCCGCGTCCGTGACGATTGGGGCGAAGAAACCCTCGCCGTCAATCTGCAGGTCGATGCCGACCGCGCCAACTTCGCCGCCATCTCCAACTACGACGTCGCCAACGCCTCTCTTGCCGCTTTCAACGGGATCTCCCTGGCCACTCTCCGCGACGGCGACAAGAACATCCCCGTCGTCCCCCCCCTCCGCACGGAAGACCGCCCCCCGGTAGCCGACTTTGAGAACCCCTATTTCCACTCGCGCCAGCAGAATCACGCCGTTCCCTTGAAGCACCTCGCGTCTCTCTCCTACCAAATGCAGCCCGCGAAACTGCGCCGCTTGAACCAGCACCGCACCATCACCGTGTCCGCGTTCCCGGAACACGGCCGCTTGGCCTCTGAACTTCTGACCGAGGCTATGCCCGGCATTCAAAAGCTGGAAAAGGAACTGCCGCCCGGAATGGCGCTGGAAATCGCCGGCGAGTACAAGGAACAGGTCAAAGGGTTCAAACAGCAAAGCGTCGTGATGGCCATTTCCGTCGCGTCGATCTTCATCGCGCTCGTCATCCAATTCAAGCACGCGGTAAAGCCCCTGGTCGTGTTCGCCGCGATTCCGTACGGGATGGCTGGTTCCCTGATCGCTCTCTACATCATGGGGGCGCCATTCGGCTTCATGGCCTTCCTCGGCATCATTAGCCTTGTTGGCGTCATCGTGAGCCACATCATCGTGCTCTTCGATTTCATCGAGGAGCGCCACGTCGAAGGCGCCCTGTTGCGCGAGGCGCTGCTCGATGCCGGAATTGTTCGCTTGCGCCCGGTGCTCATTACCGTCGGCGCCACCGTCATCGCGCTGTTCCCGCTCGCGGCTCATGGCGGCCCCATGTGGGAACCGCTCTGCTATGCCCAAATCGGCGGACTCACGCTCTCTACCGCCATCACGCTCCTCCTCGTTCCGGTCGTTTACGCCATCTTCGTACTCGATCTGAAATGGATCAAGTGGGACCGCGTCGAGCACGAAGAGCCCACCTTGCTTCAACAGGTTCCCACCCCGGAACCGGAGCACGCGAGCGCGGCCTGAGCGTTGGCGGTGGCGCCACTCGCATCGAGGAGTCCAATCTATGAGAGTTCACAAAGCCCCATCGGAAGCTTCGAGCACATCCAGGCTCAACGACCGCGACCTTGCACCTGAGGTCCTGGAACGCGCAGTCTCCGGATTGAGCTGGACCTGCGCCATCTGCGCCGCAACGTCGCTGGCGTTCACCGCCATCCAGTACTTCCTGCAGCCCGAATTCGCGGCGGCTTGGACGCACCCCATGCTTCAAGCCGCCTCGGCGGGAGTGTTGCTGGCCTCTCTAGGATGCCTCGCTATCCAACGCCTCGGCCTGCTCAGCAAACACCAACTGCTCGACCTCGGCATCCTCTTCCAGGCCGCCATCGCCTTCGCCGCCGGCCTTTTGGAAGGTTCCATCGGCAGAGCCCCCGATACCGCCGTCGTCGGGCACTCCGGCATCGCCGTCTGGATGATGCTGTGCGCGCGCATGATGCCCAAGCCACCGTTGAAATCGGCGCTCACCTCCGTCCTTTGCGTCGGCATGTGGCCGCTCGCCTATTACGTCGATGTCGAAGTCCTTCGACTCGATCCGATGCCTCCGGCGAGGATGCTCGCCTGGGTCCTCCCGCTCACCGTCGTCGCCCTCTGGACGCACGTCGTCAACAACCGCACGCTCCGGCTCTACATTCAGCAGCAGCGCGCTGAAGAGGTCGGAAGCTACGTGCTCCATAAATTGATCGATCGCGGAGGAATGGGTGAAGTCTGGCTGGCGAAGCATCGCACGCTCGCCCGCGACGCCGCCCTCAAACTCATTCGCCCCGAAGTGCTTCACTCCAACTCCGGCCGCCGCGAGTCGCTTCTGCGCAAACGCTTCGAACGCGAAGCGCAGGCGACGGCCAGCCTCCGCTGCCCCCACACCGTCGCCCTCTATGACTTCGGCCAATCCAACGACGGCGCCTTCTACTACGTCATGGAACTGATTCAGGGCATCGACCTGCAAACCCTTGTGCGGCGCTTTGGGCCACTCCATCCCGGCCGCGTCGCGCACATCCTCTGCCAGGTTTCGCACTCGCTCGAAGAGGCCCATCACGCCGGCCTCGTCCATCGCGACATCAAACCGCGCAACATCCTGCTCGGCCGTCTCGGCCTCGAGTGGGACTTCGTCAAGGTCCTGGACTTCGGGCTCGTGAAAAGCCTGCGCCCCGACGGCGCAGAAAGCACCGCCACCGCCGACGGAACCGCCATGGGCACTCCCGCCTATATGCCGCCGGAAGTGGTGCTCGGGGGCCGTTCCATCGACGGCCGCGCGGACCTGTATAGCTTGGGCTGCACTGCCTACTTCCTGCTCACCGGCAAGACCGTCTTCGATGGGTCCAACGCGGCCGCGTTCGCCATCGCGCACGTCAGCGCTCCAGTGCCGCCCATGAGTTCCCGCACGGAGTTGGCCGTTCCCTCAAGCCTCGATGAGATCGTCATGCAACTCCTCGAAAAGGATCGGGCCAAGCGAATCCCGTCGGCGAAGGAGTTGCCCCACCGCCTCCTGAATCTTCCCGATGTCCCCGCATGGCCGGCCGAAGCGGCCGAGCAATGGTGGGCTACGCACATGCCCGGGGCGGCGCTGGACTCACAGTCATCCCCGACGGAGACTGAGACGTTCGAGAGACTTTGCGCCTGATCGCGCCAGTTCGAGTGGCCCCCAACGTGCCTTGTTCCGATTCCAGATCGTGTGGCGCATTTCCGGCAATCCCCAAGAGCGGAGATCGGTCAAGAATGAGTAGCAGCCACTCGGCCTCTCCGGTAGTTCGTGGCTCCTATGGACGATCACGGTTCCTATTTTCCAAACATCAATTTCCCCCCCCCCCGAATCTGACCTCGGCAACGATTCCGCGCGAATCACCAATTTCGAGGGTGCCTGGTCTAGACTCCCGAGGTCCAGTTAGCCTCTCACAGATACATCCCGACCGGCTGACAAACAGTCAGCAGTTCAAGTATGACAAGATCACGCGCGAACTCTCCCAAGTGCTTCGCCTACAGGCTTTTGGAGAACTCCAAGGAGCGGGCAGCCGGAGGGCTTGCCGTACAGCCCATTCATGGGCACTGCCGCGTATCGCAGGGGGCAATCTGGGTAACCCTATATCCCTCAATTGGTTACCTGATTTCCCGAGCTTTGCCACAGGTGGACGCCCTGCTCGGTGTTTTGCCACAGCTGACAGAACAAAAGCCGGTTTCCCGAAGGAGCCCGGCATCATAACATCTTATTTTTCAACAATCTCTGGAGCCACCCGCCGGAGTCGAACCGGCGACCTGCTGATTACGAAGAATATTCCTTGCCTCCAAATCGTCCATTCACTCTATACGGAAGTGCCTCTTATCAACAACTTGGGGAAGCTGCTTTCGCTCAATCAGCAACTTCCTATCACCCAATCAGATAAGGTTCTGACACAGTTTTGCCACAGGCGGTGGATGTCAGGCCAGCCCCGCAAGACGATATCGCCCAATCCACTCGTTCAGTCTGGCGGGTTGCCCGGTCCATATTCGCACACTCCTTCTCCATCTAGCGTACCCTTCGCTCCCCAATCTCCAAAGTCACTAGTGTCCGGCTATAAGTCACACAGAATCAACTGTTTGCCGGAGTCTGCCAAGTCGATCCCGGAGTCGGACTCGTGGAGAGCCTGCAAAATGGGCGTTTTCTCGAAAAGGGTTACGCTCAGAATCTGTAGAATCTGGTAGAGGCTTGCCTCCAATCTCAGCCGCTTGCGGACGATCGCCACCAGCACGTAGACCGAGACCGCGATCCAGATCTGGGTCTTCACCGCATTCTCGCGGGTACCGAAGAAGGCCTTGATCCGCAGGTGCTGCTTGATCCACTTGAAGAACAATTCCACCTGCCAGCGGCACTTGTAGATTTGCGCGATGGTAAGTGACGGCAGTGAAAAGTTGTTGGTCAGGAACTGGAACCGCTTCCGCGTTTCCACATCGAGATAGCTCACGCGCCGCAGAGCGTCCGGGTATGCCTGCGCCGAGTCGATGGAGGTCAGAATGACGGTGTGGTCGGAACGCACGCCTGTGCCCTTGTCCACGGCATGGGAGTAGCGGCGCTGCAGTAGAACGTTGGATTTTGTGCGCACGACGAAGAAGGCGGAACTCAGCGCGAACCGGTAGAGACGCTCGAAATCGACGTAGCCGCGGTCCATGACGTAGAATGCTCCGGCCTCGGGAAGAATCTCGTCGAGGATGTTGACATCGTGCACTTTGCCCTCGGTAATGCTGATAAACGTGGGGATATTGCCGTGCAGATCCAGCAGCGTGTGTATTTTGACGGCGGCCTTGCGTTGGCGGAACTTCGCCCACGGGAACAGCGACAGGCACAGATCGATGGTCGTGGAGTCCAGCGCGTAGAGGCTGTTCTTCAGGTCGACGCCGATGGAATCTTCGGCGTAGAGCGGCCGGGCGATGCCGATCAACACCTGCGCGAAGTCGGAGAAGATACGCCAGTCGTGGCGCTCGTTGGCGTCGGCCAGCGTGGTGCGTGCCACCTTGCCGCGCAGTCCCATGTGATAGAGCTTGGAGCCCACCGACCGCAGGCAAGCTTCGATGTCGCGCAAGCTTTCGCGATAAGTAAGTTGCGCGAATGTCATCGCCAGATATTGGTCCCAGCAAGAGAAGCCTCTCGGGTTCGCATCGCCGCGATACCGGGTTACGCACTTCTGAAACTCCTTGTTTGGGGCGTGCGCGATGAGTTGGAAGAAAACAGTGCGGCCGGTGTTCATCCACCATTGTTCCGCAGCGGGGAGCCCTCTTCATTCGGCCCAAAACGACCTTCCGGATTTCAAATCGTTCCCGCGCGCGTCGGCTGCACCGCACTGATCCAAAGAGACTTATCAGGATTCGCAAAAGAATAGCCGGACACTACTGATCCAAAGTGACTGGATGACCTTCTGCTAGGCCAACGAGTCGACAGAACCAATCGGCTTGGATGAGTGGAGCGGATCGCGAACGGATCTCGTACATGACTTGTCGCCTGAGCTTCCCAACCTAATACCGGGCGCCACTTTCAACATCATCCAACCCATCATCGACACCGTTACCGAAGTCGTCACCGGCTCGTCGACGGACCTGGCGGTCATCCTGTCCGGCCTATACCTCGGCGTCCTCAGGGGTCTTGCGCAAGAGTCGCCCGCCGTCGATCCGTTCGGCGCGGCGGATGCGGCGATTGAGCAGGAAACCGAGCAGCCCCGGCTCACCATTCAATTGGATCGCGAGAAGATAACGCGGTTCAGCGTGCGCGATGTGCAAAACCTGAACGAATTGGGCGATTGGCGGGCGCGTAGGGAGCGGTCTGCTTGAACGAGAACGGCGCTTCGACATCACGTGACGTCTAGCATCGTGACCTTCGGCTGACGCGTCTTATTTTTTTG